>JACOST010000001.1:0-72500 GCA_016178705.1 Deltaproteobacteria bacterium
CGAAGCTCGCGTTCTGGACCAAGTTGCCCGGGCAGAACGACGGCGTGGCCGTCGGCGGCACGGCGGTGTTGGTCGCCATCGCGGTGCTGGTGCGCGTCGTGGTCGGCGGCACCGCTGTGTTCGTCGCCGTTGCCGTCGCCGTCGCCGGGACCGCGGTGTTGGTCGCTGTCGCGGTGCTGGTGCGCGTCGTGGTCGGCGGCACCGCCGTGTTCGTCGCCGTTGCCGTCACGGTGGGCGGCACGGCGGTGTTGGTCGCCGTCGCGGTGCTGGTGCGCGTCGTGGTTGGCGGCACCGCCGTGTTCGTCGCCGTTGCCGTCGCCGTCGGTGGCACGGGCGTATTGGTCGGCGTCGGGGTAGGCGCTTGGCAGTGCAGTGAACAATAGTTCGGTTCGTTGCCGTGGAACGCGTCGAGCAGGCGACTGCTGTAGCGAACACCGCCCGCGAGCGAGAGCAACACATCTCCGAAGAAGGCGTCGGTCTGATACGCGCACGGAGAATTGGTCACGCTCAGCGTGGTTGAGCTGTTCGGTCCCAGCACCGTCACGCGGTAGTCGAGCAACTCCTGGTTGTCGATGTTGGCGTCGAACTCCTTGTACACCGCCAAACCGATCGGATAGCTGCAGCTGGTCGATAGGTTGACGAAGGTTGCGCTGCTGGTGTTTCCGGCAATCGTGATAGTCGCGGTCAACATTCCCGACCCCGGTGTGCTGGAGCAGCCGCCGGCCGGAGTGAACGCCGGAGATGGCATGCGCGTCGGCGTTCCCGCGGTGCACACTTCACCCGTTGGCGTCGCGGTTGCCGTTGGGGTTGGCGGCACCGGCGTATTCGTGCGGGTCACGCTCGCCGTCGCGGCGCGCGTCACCGTCGCCGGCACCACCGTGTTGGTGTTGGTCGGCGTAGCGCTCGGCGGGATTGCCGTGTTGGTCGCGGTCGCCGTGCGCGTTGGGGTGTTCGTCACCGTCGGGCTCGCCGTTGCACACGGTGGCGGCATGACGTGGCACTGCGCGCCCGCGCCTTCGCCATCGCTGCCAACGTAGTAGACGGCGTCAATCAACTCCATGCTGGCGCTAGCCGACGGCGTGTTGAACGCCGTGTCGAGGATCTGGCTGACGGTCTGTCCCGTCAGGCTCCCGAAATTGTAGAGAGCATTCCCGAGCTGTGGGTTGAGCGCCAGATTGAGTTCCGCCGACAGCAGATGACGATGGTACTGATCCGACGTGTCGTTCAGGAACGCATCGATTTGCACGGTGGTCAGTGTCGAATAGTGCGTGGTGGCCTGGATGAGCGCAGCGAACTGCGTTGTGGTGAACTGGTTCTGCCAATTCTTCCAGTAACCAGGGCTGCGGATGAGCGAACACAGATCGGCGCTGCCGCACACGGGAGTGATCGTGCCGGTCGGTGTCGGTGTCGGTGTGTTGGTTGGGGTCGGCGTCAGCCCACACACGGTCGGCACCACCCGGCAGCTCTGCCCCGCACCCTCGCCGTTACTACCGAGATAGAGCACGGCGTCGTAGAGATCGGCGCTCGCACTGCCCGCCGGCGTGTTGAAGGCGGTGTTCAGAATCTGATTGACCGTCTCTCCGCTGAGTGTGCCGAACATGTAGAGCCCAGCGCCGAGCTGCGGGTGCAAGGCGACATTGAGTTCCGCAGACAACAGGTGACGATGATACTGGTCCGTATTGTCGTTCAACAACGTTTCGGCCTGCGCGACGGTGAAACTGCTGTAGTCGGCAGTGGCCTGAATGATCGTCAGAAACTCCGCCGTCGTGTAGTGGTTCGACCAGTTCTTCCAATAGCCTGGGCTGAAGATGAAACCACAGAGCTCCCCGGTCGTACACGGGGTGGCGGTGGCGGTCGCCGTTCGCGTCGGCGTCTGTGTCGGGGTGGCAGTCGGCGTGTTCGTCGGTGTGAAGGTCGGCGTTCTCGTTGGCGTGTGGGTGGGTGTTTGCGTCGGTGTACTGGTCGCTGTGGCTGTCGAAGCATTCGTCGGCGTGGCTGTAGCGGTTCGCGTCGGCGTCGCGGTCGGCGTCTGCGTCGGGGTGTTCGTCGGGGTCACCGTAGCTGTTAGAGTCGCCGTGTTCGTCGGCGTCGCGGTCGGCGTGGTGGTCGGTGTAGACGTTGCGGTCGTAGTCGGCGTCACCGTCGGTGTTCGTGTCGGCGCGCTCGTTGGCGTAGCTGTCGGCGTCGCCGTCGCAGTGCTGGTTGGGGTGTGAGTCGGGGTCGTGGTCGGTGTCACCGTCGGTGTTCTTGTCGGCGTGCTCGTTGACGTACCGGTCGGCGTCGCCGTTGGTGTCCCAGTTGGGGTTGCCGTCCCCGTGCTCGTCGGCGTCGCCGTCGGGGTACTCGTTGGTGTCGCGGTCGGTGTCGCTGTCGCAGTTTGAGTCGGCGTGTTGGTCGCAGTGATCGTCGGGGTACTGGTTGGTGTCGCCGTTGCGGTTCGCGTCGGAGTGTTGGTTGGCGTCGCCGTCGGCGTTTGAGTTGGCGTGTCGGTCGGGGTTGCCGTCGAGGTGTGAGTCGGCGTTGACGTCGGGGTCGCGGTCGGCGTCGCCGTTGGCGTTGCGGTCGGCGTGTTCGTTGGGGTCGAAGTCGGCGTCCCAGTTGGCGTCGCGGTCGGCGTACTCGTCGGTGTGGCGGTCGGCGTATCGGTTGGGGTTGCCGTCGGGGTGTCAGTCGGTGTTACGGTCGGTGTCGACGTTGGCGTCCCGGTTGGGGTGGCCGTCGCCGTATTCGTCGGAGTCGCGGTCGGCGTCGAAGTCGGCGTACTCGTCGCCGTGGTGGTCGGCGTATCAGTCGGCGTCGCCGTTGCTGTGCTCGTCGGCGTCGACGTTGGCGTCCCAGTTGGGGTGGCCGTCGCCGTATTCGTCGGGCTCGCGGTCGGCGTCGAAGTCGGCGTGCTCGTCGGCGTCGCGGTTGGTGTGTCGGTCGGGGTTGCGGTCGGCGTGTTGGTTGGCGTCGCCGTGGGCGTGTGAGTCGGCGTCGCGGTTGGCGTACCGGTTGGTGTCGCCGTGGGAGTGTGAGTCGGTGTCGATGTTGGCGTACTCGTGGGTGTCGCGGTCGGCGTGCTCGTTGGCGTTGCCGTCGGCGTATCCGTCGGTGTCGCCGTCGGCGTGGCGGTTGGCGTTGCCGTTGGCGTTGCCGTCGGCGTATCCGTCGGTGTCGCCGTCGGCGTGGCGGTTGGCGTTGCCGTTGGCGTCGATGTTGGCGTGCTCGTCGGTGTGGCGGTCGGCGTTGCCGTCGGTGTACTCGTCGGGGTCGCCGTCGGCGTGCTCGTCGGCGTTGATGTCGGCGTGCTCGTCGGGCTCGAGGTTGGTGTGTCGGTCGGGGTTGCGGTCGGCGTGTCAGTCGGGGTTGCCGTTGGTGTGTGGGTTGGTGTCGCCGTCGGCGTATCCGTCGGTGTCGATGTTGGCGTACTCGTGGGTGTCGCGGTCGGCGTGCTCGTTGGCGTTGCCGTCGGCGTATCCGTCGGTGTCGCGGTTGGCGTTGCCGTCGGCGTCGATGTTGGCGTGCTCGTCGGGGTCGCTGTTGCGGTACTCGTTGGCGTGGCCGTCGGCGTCGACGTTGGTGTACCAGTCGGCGTGGCCGTCGGTGTGTCGGTTGGCGTCGCGGTCGGCGTGCTCGTCGGCGTCGCGGTTGCGGTACTGGTTGGTGTCGCCGTTGTGGTTCGCGTCGGCGTGTTGGTTGGCGTCGCCGTCGGCGTTTGAGTTGGCGTGTCGGTCGGGGTTGCCGTCGAGGTGTGAGTCGGCGTTGACGTCGGGGTCGCGGTCGGTGTGTCGGTCGGAGTCTCCGTCGGCGTGCCGGTTGGGGTTGCCGTCGGCGTACTCGTCGGGGTCGCGGTCGGCGTTGCCGTTGGCGTTGCGGTCGGTGTGTCGGTCGGCGTTGCGGTCGGCGTGTTGGTTGGGGTCGAAGTCGGCGTCCCAGTTGGCGTCGCGGTCGGCGTACTCGTCGGGGTGGCGGTCGGCGTATCGGTTGGGGTTGCCGTCGGGGTGTCAGTCGGTGTTGCGGTCGGTGTCGATGTTGGCGTCCCAGTTGGGGTGGCCGTCGCCGTATTCGTCGGCGTCGCGGTCGGCGTCGAAGTCGGCGTACTCGTCGGGGTCGCCGTCGGCGTGTCGGTTGGCGTCGCGGTCGGCGTTGATGTTGGAGTGTTCGTCTGGGTCGCCGTCGGCGTATCAGTTGGCGTCGAA
Source organism: Deltaproteobacteria bacterium (assembly GCA_016178705.1). Taxonomy (NCBI): domain Bacteria; kingdom Pseudomonadati; phylum Myxococcota; class Myxococcia; species Deltaproteobacteria bacterium. The sequence continues at coordinate 4,182 of JACOST010000001.1, forward strand.
GTTGGGGTGTTCGTCGGAGTCGCCGTCGGCGTGTCAGTCGGTGTCGCCGTCGGCGTATCCGTTGGCGTCGATGTTGGCGTGCTCGTCGGCGTCGACGTTGGCGTACCGGTTGGTGTCGCCGTCGGCGTTGCGGTCGGTGTGGCCGTCGGCGTGCTCGTCGGCGTCCGTGTCGGAGTGCTGGTGGGCGTACTCGTTGGCGTACCAGTCGGCGTGGCCGTCGCGGTGCCAGTCGGAGTCGCTGTCGGCGTGCTCGTCGCGGTCGCGGTTGGTGTCGCCGTAGCCGTGCTCGTCGGCGTCGCCGTCGCGGTGCTAGTTGGAGTACTTGTGGGCGTAGCCGTCGGGGTAACCGTCGGCGTGAAAGTAGGCGTGTTCGCTTCAATCGGGTTGGTCGGGACTTCGACCGGCGTCGGGGTCGAGCTGGGCGTCGGGGTCGGCGGGCCATACACCTCAACCAGGTTCAACCGCAGGTCGCCGGCCTGATGGGGATCGACAACGATCTTTACGCTTTTGATGCTGCTGAGATTGATTCCGGGAAAGCTTGTGAACGGAAAAGCAATGACCATGGGCCCAGAGACCGTGATCGTCTGAGTGGCAGACTTGGTGGTACCGAAATTATCCACAAGGGCTACCGTTACCGGGTAACCACTCGACCCCACTGACGACAGATCCGCAGAAAAGATACTGACGCGAATACCGGTCTGCGTTGCGAAGCTCGTATTGAGGCCGGTCGCGCTGTTACCTGCGTCGTAGAGCAACTCGAACCGACCGTCGGCGCGCACGCTCGACGAATAGTCGAGCAGCACCGAGCTGGTAGACACTCCGACGGTCACCGAGTCGACCGCGGATCCAATGCTGGTGGCTGTGACCGTGAGCTTTCGAGCCCCGCCGAGAACACCCGCGAGGCCGGTATCGGTCTTCGTGGTGCTGCCAACGGTCAACTGCGATACCCCAGGCGGCAACTTCGTGTTTACGGCGCTCGTGAAGTCGTCGATAGTAATCCCGCTCGCAGTAGTCGCGGCACCCAAAACCAACGCCAACATCCACCAAGCGAAGGCACGTCCGGCTCTGATGGCCACTGCGGTGTGGTTGGGTCGCGTCACGGTCTCACTCACTCTCGGGGCGTTGCGCGTACCCGTCTCACGGCCCAGTCGGACCGAAGGTGCGTATCTTGTTGAGTTGTAGATCACCGGACTTCTGCGGATTGACGCTGACGACGATGCTCCGCACGTGGGCGAGATCGACCTTGGGCAATGCCGATAACAGCAAGCGTACTTGCTGCGGACCGGCGCTTGTGCTTGCCTTTGTGATTGTTCCCGATCGTCCGCTTCGGTCAGCGATCACCAACGTGATCGTATATGGAACCGAAGACAAATCAGCCTCGGCGACATCGATCAGCACTCCGCTTTCGGACAAGAGATTAGCGTTCAACCCGGCACCGCCGGCATCATAGGTGAGATCGAAACGTCCATCGGCGCCGCCGCTGCTGGCGTAGCCGAACAGGCCTGCACCCGGAACGATGTCAGCCGATACGATGTCCAAATCGCCTGAGTCCTGCGATTCGACGGTGACCGTCACTCGCCTTTGGCCTCCCAACACCCCTTTCAAACCCGTATCGTTCGCACTCAGACTCCCCATGCGCCGCTGGCGGACTCCCCGTGGCAGTGTTGCCGAGGCGCCGCTGTTGAAGTCGTCGATCATCACAGCAGCCGCCGGGATGGCTGCGAGCGTAGCGATTGCACCGGTCACTAGCAGCGCCAGTGCCGGCATTCGGAACGGGTTGCGCGACATCAGCTGTCTCGCCTACTCTTGGCAGAGCGAGCGCCGAGGCGCGCCGCCGTGGTGTTGACAATGACACCAAAGGCGCTCGGATTCTCAACCTGCGTGTGCAGCACACAGGGACTCATCGCGAGCGCGCGAACGATTTTCGGATCGAGCCCGTGGGCGACGCTGTCCAACGCACGACCCTCGATCCGCAATAGGGCGGTCACCTCGGCTGCGGTGACATCCAGCCCGTGGTCGCGGCACACCGCAGCGGGTTCGACGAAGAACCGGCCACGAAACGCGCCATCGGTGATCAACCGACCTATAATGCTCTCAACCGATCGCTGGCTCATCGAATGACCTCACGTTAGTTCTCGCCCACCGTGTCTAAGTGCAAGTGGTCTGCCACGTGCGGAAGTTTTCCCAAGCCAAAAAAAGCGTTGATGCTGCAAAGCCCTCGTCGCCTTACGCCCACCATCCAGAGCGGTCGGACCTGCCCGCCCGGCTGGTGTCAACCACGCCTGGCTCAGATCAGCCGCGCGCACTACCTCTGCCCAGAACTGGGCGTATTCCACAGCGTATGCGATGAAGGCGGACGGCGGCGCAGCCACAGATCTTCGCTTGCTACGCAGAATTCCGCGCAGAGCTGGGACTGCTCCGTCACCGCAGCTCCAGCAGGGGCTTGCGTCACAGCGACATCCCTCGCTAGACACGCCCACGAGGAGAGGTGGCGATGGTCGTTCTCATTACAGGCGCATCGAGTGGTATCGGCGCAGCAACAGCGCAGGCGTTCGCGCTTTCTGGCGCGCGACTAATTCTGGCGGCGCGGCGGATCGATCGCTTGCGATCGCTGACCTCCACGCTGCCGAGCGAGTGCCACCTCATCCAACTTGACGTGCGCGACCGCGCGGCCGTCCATCAGGCGGTTGCGGCGATCCCCCAACCCTTCTCCGCAATCGACGTTCTGGTTAACAACGCTGGCTTGTCGCGCGGCTTCGAGCCCCTGCACGAAGGCTCGGAGGAGGACTGGGATGAGATGATCGATACGAACATCAAGGGCCTGCTGTACGTGACCCGGGCCGTGCTCCCCGGCATGGTCGCACGTGGACATGGGCACATCGTCAACGTTGGATCGATCGCCGGGCACGAACCATACCCGCGCGGCAACGTCTACTGCGCCAGCAAGGCTGCGGTCCGCATGCTCAACAAGACCATGCGGCTCGATCTCCACGGTACCGGAATCCGTGTAACCACGGTCGACCCCGGCCTTGTCCCCACGGAGTTCAGCGAGGTGCGCTTCCACGGTGACCGCACCCGCGCCGCTTCGGTGTATGAGAATACTCGGCCGCTGTCAGCCATGGATGTCGCGGACACGATCGTCTGGTGCACGAGTCGGCCGCCGTGGGTGAACGTCGAAGAGCTTCTGCTGATGCCGACCGATCAAGCCGCCCCGGCGATGGTTTACCGTCGGCCGCTACCCGATGCGGGCGCTGGCGCCAGCGCACCACTGGCCCAGAGGTGGTTCGACGCTTGGAACGCACACGACGCCGAGGCCGTGCTGGCGCTCTATGCGCCAGAGGCCCGTCACACTAGCCCGCATGTGCGCGCGTCGGGTGGGGCAACCGACACACTGAAGGGACGCGATGCCATCGGCGCCTACTTCCGCCGTGCGCTACAGAAGGATCCATCTCTCCGCTTCGAACCGGTCTCGCTCTCCAGCGGGCTGCGCACCGTGGTGATCGAGTACCGCGCACATCGCGACGGGATCGTCGAGTCGAACGCGGAACTTCTGGAACTCGACGCCGACGGCCTGATCGCACACTCGCGCGTCTATCACGCACACTAGGTTCGTGGCCCAACAGCTACCGCTTGGCTCAGCGGACGCGCAGAGTGGCTTCACCGCAAATGGCGCCGGAAAAACGCTAGCGCACGCGTCCACGCATCAGCCGCCGCGTCTGGGCGAAAAGCGTCCGCGCGGCTGTCGTTGAAGAACGCGTGTCCGGCGCCTGTATAACTCTTGATCTCGAACGTCTTCTCCCGACGCTGGAGAATCGCGCGCAACTCGTCGACATCGACCTGCGGGATGAGGCCGTCATCAGCGCCGAACAGTCCGAGGTATGGACACGCCAACTGCGGCGCGAGATCGAGTGGGCTCGCGGGTTTTGCGCGGTCATCTTTCTGCGTGTAACGCAGCATGCCGTACCAGCTCACACAGGCCGCCAGTTGTGAAACTGTACACGCCGCCATCAGCGCGTATTGCCCACCCATACAGAACCCTGTAATTCCGATCGCATCGACCCGCACGTCCGAACGTCGCGCGAGAAACTCCACCGCTGCATCGAGATCGGCGAGTACGCGCGGGTCGGGTAACTCGCGCATCCACTTGAACGCCGCCGCCATGTCCGGCAGCACCGGCGGACCCTCGCGGCTGTACAGGTCAACCGCCAACGTCAAGAATCCCTCCTGGGCAAAGCGTCGCGTGATGTCGCGGTAGTGTTCATGCAATCCGCGCACGTCGGGAATGAGCACGATCGCCGCAAACGGCCCGCGTCCATCTGGCCACGCCGCGTAACCAAGCAGCGTCTCGCCGTCGCGTTGAAAGGTCAGTTCCGCCGTCTGCGGCATGCTCTCCTCCTCAGGGACTGGCTGGCAAGCGTGGCGCTGGCGCTGCCGCGGTTGCGGTAGCCCTCCCGAGTCGCGCGGCCACCACCGTCGCGGCCACCATCAACAGTCCGGTACTCACAAACGGGCCCGCCGGGCCCCAATCGAACAGGAGCCCGCCCCAGAGCGGACCGAGAATGCGTGCCAGACTGCCCATCGACTGCGACAAGCCGAGTACGCCACCCTGTTCCGCGGCGCTGCTCACCTTCGAAATTAGACTCGACAGCGTCGGAGATGCGATCCCTTGGCCACACGCGACCAAAGCCAACGCAACCAACAGCGGCGCAAACGGATAGGCGAACGGTGTCGCCAACAACCCGATTGCGAGCAGCGCACAACCGCCCGTCACCATCCGGCGCTCATCGGTGTAGCTCGCCAGGCGTCCGATCAGCCCGCCCTGCACCACACTCATCGTCAGTCCCATGAATCCGAACAGCCAATAGATCTGCGCGGCGGGCAATTGAAAGTACGTCGCGCACAATAGCGACAAGGTCGTTTCCATGGTGGCGAAGGCGAACACGACGACGAAGAACAGCACCAACAACGGCGTCAGTTGCGCGTGCTGCAGCGCGCGGCCAACGTGCCGCAACGGATGCTCCCGCGGCGCATCCGACATCGACCGCCTGGCGCTCGGCAGCGACTCGGGTAGCCGAACGATCGCGATAACCAGATTCGCGCCGCAGATGAGCGCCGCCGCCGCGCCCGGCGCCCAATGCCCGTACGCCGCGAGTAGTCCACCGATGGCGGGTCCGAACACGAAACCGAGTCCAAAGGCCGCGCCGATCACGCCCATGCCTTTGGCGCGTTCTTCGTCGCTGGTCACGTCGGCGATGAAGGCCTGCGCCACGGCGATGTTCGCGCCGCCGGCGCCGGCCAGCAGACGCGACAGGAACAACATCCCAAGACCGGTCGCACTCGCAAACAATGCGTAGGACAGCGTCGAAGCCGCCAGGCTGACTAGCATCACCGGTCGCCGTCCGACTCGGTCGGACAGCCGCCCCCACAGCGGCGCGAACACGAGCTGCATCGCCGAGTAGCAAGCGACTAGGGCCCCCGCTGTCACGCCCGACGCCGCAAAGCGGTGGGCGTAGTACGGCAAGAGCGGAATCACGATGCCGAAGCCGAGCAAGTCGACGAAGACCGTGAGAAACAGAATGCCCAACGTCGACCGCGGTGCCGGTGTGCGAAGCGCATTCGTAGGCTCAGTCATATGAAGCCCGCGCCGCTTACCACGACGGCGAGCGCCGCCACAAGACGCCCGTCAGCCTCGGACGTACGCGATTCTGCGCGTGACAGCGTGGCCTGACCGCGGTATCTTTCGCCGCGAGGAGGACTGACTGATGCGCATGCGAACCGTAGCAGCCGTATTCTTCGTGGCAGTGTCGCTCGGTGTAGCGGCTAGTGCTCACGCGGATCACTATTACATGGAGGGTGGCGACCCGGTCCGAGTGGAGAAGGACCAACCATGGGCTCCGGGCCCGGCCATCGGCGCCGCGGTGATCAACGTCGTCTACGTGCCCATCCGCTTTAGCTGGAGCGTTGTTGGCGTGGTTAGCAGTGGGCTCACAGGTCTGCTCACCGGCGGGAACCAGACCGCCGCTGAAGATGTCTGGGGGTTGTTTCGCGGCTCGGCACAGGTGACGCCCGGCATGCTGCGTGGACGCGAACCGTTTCGCTACGGCCCGTGGGAGACCGGCCGCTGATCTCCAACAGTGCCGCAGACAGCGACCGCACCTTCGGCCGCGTCACCGTGCTGGTGGGTGACAAGAACGGGAAGTATCCGCACGGCAACTCTATCCTGGTACGCGGGCGCGATACCTCCCTGCTAATTGATCCATCGCTCACAGTCGCGCAGCGGGCTGATCAGTTGCGCGGCGCGGCGGATCTCGTCGTGTTGAGTCATGTGCACGAAGACCACGTCGCTGGCGTCTTCGCCTTTCCCGACGCGCCAATCTACGCGCATCGTGCCGATGCGTCCGGCCTGCGCAGCATGGATGGTCTGATGGAAATCTACGGCTACGGTGAGCCGCTCACCGCCGGCATGCGCGACTACGTTACCCAGACATTCCACTACACGCCGCGCCCCGACACGCTCGACTACGACGACGGCGCCGAGTTCGATTTGGGCGGTACGCGTGTGCGCGCCGTTCATCTGCCGGGGCACACGCGCGGTCACAACGCTTTGCTGATCGAGCCGGAGGGAGTGCTGTTCCTTGGTGATATCGATCTGACCGGCTTCGGTCCGTACTACGGCGATGCTTGGTCGGATCTGAACGACTTCGAGCGATCGCTGGTGCGCCTGCCCGAGATCGATGCCCGCATCTGGGTGTCGTTCCATCACGTCGGCATCATCGAGGATCGGGACGTGTTCACCACCAAGCTCGCCGCGTTCGCCGCCAAGATTCCCGCACGGGAGCAGGCCATCCTCGATTTTCTTGCTGAATCTCGCAGCCTGAACGAACTCGTGGCGCATCGCTTTCTCTATCCGCCGCACGCGCACGCGCCATTCATTGACGCCGTCGAGCAGCGCACGATTGCCCAACACCTGACGCGACTGATCGCCAATGGCGCAGTCATCGCAGGCGATGGCGGCCGATTTTTGCGGCGTGACTAGCCGCCGCGCAGTCGGCGCGCTGCCTTGACCGTCCGGAGGCAAGCGATTAATGCGAGGGTGACGTGAACGGTCAACTCGCAGAGGCGCAGCCGGTGTCCACCCCACCCGCGTCCGCCGCCACCACCAAAGCGCACCGGCGCTGGCTCCCTCTCGCGATCGTGCTCGGCATTGGGGCTTTCGCGGTGATGTTCTCCTTCACCGACATCCGCGAGATGCAGCGCGTGATCGCGCGTGCCGATCCGTGGCTCCTGCTTGTGCCTGTCGTGTTCACTATTCTGAGCTACTTGGTCATGGCGCTCTCGTATCACGGCATTGCCGAAGCCTCAGATGCCCAGGTCCCGTTCGGCGAGATGTTGAAGGTGACCTTCGTAGCGAATACGGCGAACTACTTAGTCTCGAGCGGCGGGCTGAGCGGCTTCGCGTTGCGGCTCTACTTCTTTAGCCGGCGGGGTATTGCGTCCGATACCGCAGTCGTGATCTCGCTGGTGCAGACGTTTTTAACCAACGTCACCCTGCTCGCGTTCGTCCTGTTCGGTTTCGCCTATCTCGTCGCGGCGCAGACGCTGCACGGCTGGGCACTGATCACCACGGTGGTGCTCTTGGTGTTCTTTAGCGCCGCCGCCGTCGTCGCCCTGCTGCTGCTCTTTCACCGCCGGGTGCGGCGCCGCACGCTTTTCGTGCTGGCTAACACCGCCAACTGGCTGCTGCATCGCTTCGTCCCGCACCGCAAGCCGGGGCGGATGCGTATCTGGCGATTTCAACGCAACCTCAATCGCGGCATCGAATTCATGCTAGCGCGCAAGTCACAGATGGCCGCACCCGCGGTCTATATCTTCGTCGATTGGATCGTCACCTTGGGCATCCTCTACGGCGCCTTTCTCGCCTTGCACTATCCCATCCCCTTCACCTACGTCGTTGTGAGCTTCGCCGTGGGCACGATCTTGGCGCTGGTGTCCTTCATCCCTGGGGGGCTCGGCATCATGGAAGGCTCAATGGCTGCGATTTTTGCGAACCTTGGTGTGCCGCTCGAGACCGCGGTGGTCGCGGTGTTGATCTTTCGGGTCGCCTACTACGTCCTGCCACTGATCGTGAGTCTCTTCTTCTTTCACGGGATGTTCCTGCAAGGCGCCCATATCCGCCCCGACCTGCGCAACGTTGATTTCAACGGCTGACCTGGCGCTCGGCGGCGCACACTTCGTTGACAAGAACGCCGAAGTGTCAGACAGTAGATTCGCCGTGACAACTAGGCTGGGCAAGACGGGGAGGTCATGAGGGGCGGAGGGCGGAGCGCGATACTGGTCGGCTTGGTGCTATCGAACAGCATCGCATTCCCGATCATTGCGCACGCACGCAGCGCCTCGGTCACGGCGACTGCCGCGATTCTCATCGACCGTCAATCTGGGCAGATCCTGTGGCAACGCAACATCGACCTGCCGCTGCCGCCGGCAAGCACGACCAAGATCGTCACCGCGCTGCTCGCCCTCCAGAGTGGGCGGCTCGATGATTCCTTTGTCGTCAGCGCCAACGCCGCGCAGGCGGCGCCCTCGAAGATCAGCGTCCGTCCGGGGTGGCGGTTGCGCTTGCGCGATTTGCTCTATGCGATCCTGTTGAACTCCGCCAACGACGCCAGCGTCGTCGCCGCCGAAGGTCTCGGCGGCTCGGTCGATGGCTTCGCCGGGCAAATGAATACGGCGGTGCGCACCCTTGGTGCCACGCACTCACACTTCGTCAACCCGAATGGCCTACCGGCCGCCAATCACTATTCCACCGTGCACGACCTCACCACGGTCTTCAACGCCGGCTTGCGCTGGTCGCTCTTCCGGCAAGTGCTGGAGACCAAGCGCATCGTCATCACGCCGACCGCCGGGAGCACGCGCCCGATTGCGCTCCACAGCCACAACCGCCTGCTCATGTCTGACTACGAGATTCACGTGATCGGCAAGACCGGGTGGACGATTGCCGCCAAGAAGTGCTTCGTCGGCGTGGCCTCATCAGGCGACCGCGAGCTTCTGGTCGCCGTCTTGGGCTCGCGCGATTTGTGGGGCGACGTGAAGCGGTTGATCGACAGCGGCTTCCGCACCGAGACCGGCGGGCCGACGTTGGTCAGCAACGATGTCGACTGGCAACTGGCCGCCGAGGATCCCGTTCCGCAGGCGGCGGGCGATGCCGACGAACCGGCGCAGGTTGAGCCGCCCCGGGCCGTGACCTACGACATCCGCGTCGCGTCATTTCGAGGTACGGATAGCGCGACCCGCCTGCGCAGCTCGTTGACCAAGTCCGGCTATCACGCCACCGTGGGGCGCACTGGGGCGGGAAAGAAGTTGCGCTACCACGTGACGGTCGGCAGTTACCAGACCCTCAAGCAGGCGCAAGACATTGCTCGCAAACTCTCCCGCACGCACCGCGTGAAGCCGGTGGTGCTGAAGTCCTCAATCTAGGTATCCTCGTTCCGCAATCGCCCGGGCGGTGCCAGCTAGAGAGACTCACGGATCGCTTGCAGTAGCGCGATGTTGTCCGAGTGCCCTGTGCGCCGCGCGGTGACGAAGCCACGCAGCGGGCGCCCGAGCAAATAGAGATCGCCCATCACATCGAGGATTTTGTGGCGCGCAAACTCGTTGGGAAAGCGCAGCGTGGTGTTCACCACCTTCTCCTCGTCGATGAGGATGCAGTTGTCGAGTCGCCCGCCGCGCGCCAGCCCCATCGCGGCAAGCGCCTTCATGTCCTTGAGAAACGCAAACGTCCGTGCGGGGGCGATCTGCTCGCGGAATATCGCCGGATCGCCGGCCCGATAGGTGTGCTCCTGCGTACCGACTGGATGCGGATAGACCAGCGTGTACGACACGCCGAAGGTGTCCGCAGGATCGATCCAGATCGCCTCGCCGTCACCGTGGGGATCACCCACCGCGATGCGACGATCGATTTCAATCGGTTCGATGCTGGCGCCCTGCTCTTCGGTGCCGGCGCTCTCGATGAGCTGGCAGAACTCACGCGCCGAACCGTCCATCGCCGGCACTTCGCCCTGAATCTTGATCAGGAGATTGGTGATCCCGTACGCGTGCAGCGAAGCGAGCAAGTGCTCGACCGTCTTCACGGTGATCTCGCCGCGATGCAACGTCGTCGCATAGCCGGTCGAGTCGACATAGTCGAGAAACGCCGGCACGGTTTCATCCGACGACACTGTGCCGAAGACAATGCCGCTGCCTGGAGGCATCGGCTGGAGGATCAGTCCGGTTTTGGTACCGGTGTGCAACCCCTGCCCGCTGGCTACTACGCCGCGACGCAGCGTGCGTTGGGCGGTACCACTACGCAGCAGTGCCCCCTGAAGAGTCGCGCCATTGACCGGCTGCAGGTCGGGGCTCGCGGTCGCCGCGTGCGCCGCTGCGCGATGGTCGAGCGCGCGGTTGACCACGCGCAGCAGTCCTTCCAGTGAGAACGGCTTCTCAATGAAGTCGAAGGCCCCAAGCTTGGTCGCCTTCACCGCCGTCTCGATGTTACCGTGCCCGGATATCATCACGACTTCGGGCGAGAACGGCTCCGCGCGCAGCCGTTCGAGGAGTTGAATGCCGTCCATCTCTGGCATCCAGATGTCGAGCAGCACCAGCTCGGGGTGTTCATGTTCGATCACCTCTAGGGCTTGGCGGCCATCTTCCGCTTCCAGCACGCGCAACCCTTCATCAGCCAGTACCCCTCGCACCGACGCCCGGATCTCCGCTTCGTCGTCGACCACCAGCACCGTCGCCACCGTTTCCATGCGTCGTTCTCCTGTCTCGCGCTAGATACGCGCGCCGACCCGCGCCAGCGGTATACGTCGCCGGGTTGGGAACTCGATCACAAAGCGACTACCACGCGGCGCGTTGTCACGCACGCGGATGTACGCCTGATGGTCGGCGACGATCGCCGACACAATCGCTAAGCCCAACCCGGTTCCTTCCTTCTTGGTCGAAAAGTACGGCTCGAAGATGCGGCCCTTGGTCAGGTCGCTCATCCCGGTGCCAGTGTCGGCGACCTCCAAGCGCACCAAGCCGACGCGTGGTTCGTACTGCGTACTGACCGCGATCCGGCCGCGCTCGCCGGTGACGGCTGCGCAGGCGGCGACCGCGTTGTCGAGCAGGTTCACGATAGCGCGCTTGATCGCCGCACGATCGAGCTCGAGTGTCGGCAATTCCGCCGTGGGCATCCACTCGAAGTCGATTTCGCGATGGCCTTCGCGAAACAACACCAGCGCTTCCTCGATGATCTCGTTGAGATCCTGCGAGCTGAGATCAGCGGCCGGCAAGCGTGCGAAGGTGGAGAACTCGTTCACCATCTTCTTCAGCTCCTCGACTTGCCGAATGATGGTGCGCGTACACTCGTCGAAGATCCCACCATGCTGCTCACCCAGCTGGGTCGCGAACCGCTTGCGTAGGCGCTGTGCCGACAATTGAATCGGCGTCAGCGGGTTCTTGATCTCGTGGGCGATCCGACGAGCCACTTCGCGCCAAGCCTCCATGCGTTCGACTCGCAACAGATGACTCACATCCTCGAAGAACAGCATGACGCCCAGCGACGACCCAGCGTCGTCGCGCAGCGCCGCCGCCGTTACCAAGGCGGTAACGACACGATCGCCCCCGCCGAAACGCAACTGGCGTTCGACTTCGGCTTCGCCGCCCTCGACCACTTGACTGATCTGCTCCCCGATCTTGCGCAGATCGGAGCGCTCGAACACCGCTTGCCATGAGCGCCCTTCAACCTCGCGCGCACGCAAGCCGAGCATCGACTCCACCGCGCGGTTCACGGTGGTCACGGTGCCGGTTTGACCGATGGAGATGACGCCGGCCGCGATGTTGGCGAGGATGTTCTCGATGTAGCGCCGCCGCGCATCGAGCTCAGAGTGAATCGTCTTCAACTCGCCGGTCATGCGATTGAACGAATCGACGAGCGTCGCGACCTCCTCGTCGCCACCGGCGGCGATGCGATAGTCCCAGTTCCCTTGCGCCACTTCGCGCGTGCCCTCGGCGAGCCGCTGGATTGGCACCGTGATGCCCTTGGCGAGATAGAATCCGAACCAGGTCGCTGAGAAGATGACGACGAGCGTGATCAAGAGGAGCGTTAGGGTATAGCCGTTCTTGATCGGCTGCTTCATGGTCTTGAGCTGTCGATACTCCTGGAACGAGCGCGAGATATCCTCGGCGGTGCGACTAATCTGTCGCGGCACCACTTCGGCAATGACGATCGCACCAACCACTTGGCCGTCGGCATCCAGCACCGGCACTCCGCCGCGGACGAGATCACCCTTGCCAACGCGCTGTGTGCGAGCGATCGGCTCGCCCCTGAACAGCTGATCCATGATATCGAGCGGCGGCACGGGAAGTGTTGCGGTGCCGAGTTGCTCGCTTTGCGTTACCGCCGCCATCGCAGTGCGCGCGCCGTCGAACACCTCGATGCCGGCGAAATTCAGCTCGTGCAGCTTCTCGTTGAGAAACTCGTGCAGCTGCGCGCGCTTCGTCTGACTCCATAGTCCTCGTTGCTGGGTCTGCTCGGCCAACGCGCGCGCGGCGCGCAGCGACCGATTGGCAGCGGCCTGATAGTACGACTGCGCGACATCGAGCGAGCCCGCCAATGAGCTTTCCACGCGCACGCCGAACCAATTCTCGATCGCGGAGGTGAGGAAGCCCTGTGCGACGAGGAACAAAAGCAGCGTTGGGAACAGCGTCAGACTAACAAAGGCGAGCACCAAGCGGGTGCGCAACCGCGAACCGAGGATGCGCTGGCGGCGCTCGAACAGCAGCTTCACCAAATTGCGCGTGACCAGGAAGATCAGCAGGATCAGTAGGATCAAATTCAGGTTGATGAGCAGAAAGAAGACGATATTTCCCGATAGCGACGAGCTGTTGCTCAACTCCGGCAATCGAGTTTCGAACAGCGCTAGCACCAGCACCACCAGCGCGGTGATAGCGATGACGATGCCCTCACGACGGCGCCGGCGCCGCTCGTCGGGCGGTAGGTCCGGTCGTTCACGCCAGAGGCTACGCCAGCGAGACATAAGCAACCTGAGCAACTTGAGCAACGTGAAAAGGACGGCGCATTCTAAGAGCCCGGCATCTCGGCCGCAAGGGCCGCATCAGCGCCGGAGCAGATACAAGAGCAGACTCAGCACAACGCTGATCAGTACCGACGTCGTGAGGGGGAAGTAGAAGCTGAAGTGCTCGCGCTTGATGTACACGTCGCCAGGGAGCCGGCCAAGCCAGGGCACCTGGCCGACCACACTCGCAACAACGCCGACGGCGATCAGGACAGCGCCCAGGATGATCAACGCTCGCCCGATGTCGCTCATCGCTCACCTGGGAAACAACCTTCCCTGCGCCGCGGCGCCCCCCACCGCTCTGCCGAAGTGCTCATGCGCGCGTGGTGTCGCCATGCGCCCCTTTGGTGTACGGCTCAGATAACCAACCTGGATCAAGAACGGTTCGTAGACGTCTTCGATCGTGTCGCGCTCCTCGCCCACCGCGGCGGCTAACGTATCGAGTCCGACGGGCCCACCGCTGAATTTGTCGATGATGGTGAGCATAATCGCACGGTCCATTTTGTCGAAGCCTTCGCGGTCGACCTCTAACATTGCCAGCGCTTCGTCAGCGACCCGGCGTGAGATGACACCGTCGGCACGCACCTGCGCGTAATCCCGCACGCGGCGCAGCAGCCGGTTGGCAATGCGCGGCGTGCCGCGAGCGCGGCGCGCTATCTCGAGCGCACCGTCGGCTTCGATTCGAACCTGCAGGATGGCGGCCGATCGCTTCACGATCAGAATCAATTCTTCCGGGGCATAAAAGTCCAGGCGGAAGGTGACACCGAAACGATCGCGCAGGGGCGAGGTCAGCAGACCGGCGCGCGTGGTCGCGCCGATCAAGGTGAAGCGCTTCAGATCGAGCTTGATCGAGCGTGCCGCCGGACCCTGCCCGATCATCAAATCGATCTGAAAGTCCTCCAGCGCTGGATAGAGAATCTCCTCGACGATCCGGCTCAACCGATGGATCTCGTCGATGAAGAGCACGTCGCCGGCGTCGAGATTGGTCAGGATCGCGGCGAGGTCACCCGGTCGCTCGATGACGGGGCCGGACGTCGAACGGATGCTGACGTTCATTTCGCGCGCGATGATGTGCGCGAGCGAGGTCTTTCCCAAACCCGGCGGCCCACAGAGCAGCATGTGATCGAGCGAATCGCCGCGCCCCTTGGCGGCGTCTATTGCGACGCACAGATTGGCCTTCACCTGCTCCTGCCCGACATAGTCGGCCAGCGTTGGCGGCCGCAAGCTCGTGTCGAGGGCAACGTCTTCCTCGCTAGTCGCCGGGGTGATGAGACGATCTGGGTCCGACATCAGTTAGCCGCTCAATCGGCGCAGCGCGTCGCGAATCACGCCGCTGAGTTCCTCCACGCCGTCGGCGCGCGCCGCCTTCACCGCATGCTCCGCCTCCGGCCGACGGTAGCCCAAATTCACCAGCGCCGAAACCGCCTCGGTGTTGACGCCGTCACTCCGACTGGCGCCCTGCCCATCGGCGTGCGCGGCCTGCAGGATCTTGACGCGATCGCGTAGCTCGACCACCAGGCGCTCGGCGGTCTTCTTGCCGATGCCGGGGATCGACACCAAGCGAACCAAGTCACTCGATTCGATCGCCGCTTGCAGCTCGCGAACCGGCATGCCCGACAAGATATTGAGCGCCAAGCGCGGACCGATGCCGGACACACCGATAAGTAACCCGAAAAGCTGCCGTTCGTCCGCCTCGGCGAAGCCGAACAGCTCGAGCGCGTTCTCGCGCAGGTTGGTGTGAATCAAGAGCCGCACGCGTTCACCGGTATTGGGCAATTGATAGAGGCAGTTGAGTGAGACGAAGACTTGGTAGCCGACGCCCCCAACATCGACAACCAGGTGCTCGGGTGATTTGTGCGCGAGCGTGCCGCTGAGTTGGGCGATCATCGTTTCGCCCCCGGTTTCACTCCGGCGAGACTCATCCACCGACCGCCCGAGCGGCGGCGGCGCGCGCGCACCAACTCGACCAAGTTCCCGTGTCCGATGCGTGCCGCCATCCGGCGCGCGTGGATGTGACACACAGCTGCGGCGAGCGCGTCGGCTTCATCAGTCACCACGTCACCTTCGATTGCGAGCAGGCGGCGCATCATCAGTTGTACCTGCTCCTTTGTGGCGCGACCGGTGCCGACCACAGCCAGCTTGATCTCGGCGGGACTGTACTCCGCGATCGTCAACCCCTCTCGCGCCGCGGCGACCAGCACCGCACCACGCGCCTCACCTAGCCGGAACGCGCTCTGCACGTTGGCCGCGACGAAACTCTTTTCCAAACTGAGTGCGGTCGGCGAGTAGTGCGCAAGGACTTCTTCGAGCCGCGCCACGATGGCGGCCAAGCGCGCCGGCAGAGCACCCCGCACGCGCACGACACCACTGGCGACGCGGATCACTCGCGTGCCGCGTTCCTCCACCACACCCCAGCCCGTCGTCACCGTGCCGGGATCAATCCCGAGCACTCGCATATCGTGTGAGATTACAACTCCCGCCGCGCCACTCCGCATCCACCCGCCGTCAGGCCGCGCTGAGTCGCTCCAATTCCTCCGGCGCAATCTCGAAATTCGCCGCAACTGACTGGATGTCGTCGTGGTCTTCCAGCTCTTCGATGAGCGCCATCGTGTGCTCCGCCGCTTTGCCGGTCACCGCCGTGCTGTTCTCCGGCTGCATGGTGATCTCGGCGGTAGCGGTTTCGATCTTGGCGTCGTCGAGGGCTTCCTTCACGGCATGGAACGACTGCGGATCAGTAACGATCTCAAACTGATCCCCGGTGTCGCTCATGTCTTCCGCGCCAGCCGCAAGGACCAGTTCAAGGAGCGCGTCCTCGTTGGCTTTGTCCTTCTCGACAACGAGTACACCCTTCTTATGGAACATCCACGCCACGCAACCCGTGGCGCCGAAGTTGCCGCCGTGCTTCTCGAATACCCGCCGGATCTCGGCAACGGTGCGATTGCGGTTGTCCGTTAGCGCTTGCGCCATCACCGCTACGCCGCCCGGGCCGTAGCCTTCGTAAGTGACCTCTTCGTAGTGGACGCCTTCCAACTCGCCGGTACCCTTCTTGATCGCGCGCTCGATATTGTCGTTCGGCATGCTCTGCGAGCGCGCCGTCAGCACAGCCGTCCGGAGGCGCGGGTTGGCATTGATGTCACCGCCACCCATACGTGCGGCCACGGAGATTTCCTTGATCAGCTTGGTGAACAGCTTACCCCGTTTGGCGTCCTTCGCCGCCTTCTTGTGCTTGATGGAACTCCACTTGGAATGGCCGGACATGAAGCCTCCTCGGACGATCGGGAAACTGCCGGACAGCTAGCACAACGATTTTCACGAGTAAAACGACGAAGCGAAAGCCATCGACGGGGCGTCGATGCCTCCACAATCGCGTGCCCAAACGTCAGAACAGATGGGTCGCAGTCGGAGTACTATCGCCAGCGGCCGTGTGATAAGAAACTATCGTGTCCCCGCTGATCCGCACTCTGGTCCGACTAGCGCCGCGCCCACTCAGGGCAGCGCTGGAGAAGAACCCCAACCTCACCACGCGGCGGCTGGTCAACGCGGTGCTCAACAAGGTGGAGATGCGTCTCGGGCGGACTCATTTGATCTCCCGCCCCTACAAACTCTGCATCGACGTCAGCAACAAGTGCAACCTTGCGTGCCCATTTTGTCCCACCGGACGCCACGAGCACGGACGCGCCAAGGGTAACGTCTCATTTTCGGTCTTCAGCTCGATCGTAGATGAACTCGCGCCGTACGCGTTCTCATTAGATCTGTTCGACTGGGGGGAACCGTTCTTCAACCCGGAGCTGCCCCGGCTGATTGCCTACGCTCACCGCAAGGATCTGATCACCACCATATCCAGCAACCTCAGCTTTCGCCTGAGTGACGACACGATCCGGGCCGTCATCGCATCCGGACTCTCGTATCTCACCGCGTCGGTTGATGGGGCCGATCAGGGTTCGTACGAGATCTATCGCCGCGGCGGCAAGTTCGAACTCGTGATCGAGAACCTGCGAAGCTTCGTCCGACTCAAGCGGGAATTTGGGAGTGTCACCCCGCGCATTACTTGGCAGTATCTGGTCTTCGCACCCAACGAGAATCGAGTGGAGGACGCGCGCCAGCTCGCGAAGGAGCTTCAGCTTGATGCCTTCAGGCCGCTAGCTGGAACCTACGACGATCCCAGCTGGCAGCCGAGCGGGGACTATTCGTTTGACTACTTGCACGTACATGAAAATCGCTGCGTGTGGCTGTGGAACTCCGCCGTCTTTCACTGGGACGGCGGCTGGGCATCGTGTTGTATGGGCTTTTACAAACACGACGATTTTGCCGAGTGGACGCCCGGGGCTTTTGGCCGACTCTGGAACAATGAGAAATTCGTCGCAGCTCGCCGCATCTGGACCGAGAAGGACTCACCTCTTCCCGATGGGCACTATTGCACGGACTGCGACAAGGTTCGCTTCTATCGCGGATTGCCGCAAAACTCGGCGACGAAACCTCACCCCGACGCCAGTCGAGTCGCATCCACGGCGAGCATAGTCTCGGAGGAGTCACCGCAGCTCGTTCGACGCATGCCGGCTGCGTAAATCGCCGGCTCGACGTTACGCCGCCCGGCCCTTCGGCTTTGTTGTCTTCGAGCAGGCGCCGCAGAGGTTGGCGACGTTGTTGGGATCTTCCACCAAGCCATCATCCATGTTGTGGCAGACCTTCTTGCACTCGCCGCAGATGAAGTAGACGCCTTCGATCGTCTTGTTGATCCGCTCGCGGTTGAGGATGCGGCCCTTCAACTTCTCGACGCGGATGCCGAGCAGCGTTTCGTACTGGCGCTTGATCTTGCGGCGGCCGGCTTCGTCCTTGGGGAGTTCACCGTCTTCGCTGCCCTCGTCGCGTTCGTCGGCGTCGAAGATGCTGTGCCCCTTCTTGGCCTTGTCTTTTTTCGGGGTCCGGCCCATACGCCCCTCCGTACTAGCGGGTTCGCTCGCTGAAGCCGCAATCTTTCTCGCACACCCAAAAGAACCCCTTGCGGCCAAAGCCGGTAAAGTACGTCACCTTGCTATCGGAACCGCACTGCGGACATTGACGGGTGCGCTGAATCTGTTCTGCGGACTTTTGAGCGGTCTTCGCCTTCTTCTCTGCCATCGGTTGGCCCTTCCTATTCGCGTCGTGCTCGGTGATGCGTGCTGCGGAAACGTGTGGCGCCACCACCCGATGACCACCGGCCGCGCGTCTTGTCCACCAGACCGGCTTGCTGCATCGCTGAGGCTGGCCTGTATAACGGAGGGGCCTGACTCAGTCAACGTAGCCTGGCGGACACGTAGCCTGGCGTGCGCCTCCGCGGTCCGTGGGCTATACTTCGGACGCGATCAGACCTTCGGAGGAGACAGGCATGCCACGCGGGCTCGCGACCTTGGGCGGCGTAGCGATCGGTGCGGTGCTGGGTGCCGCAACTGGATATTGGCTGTGGGGTCGCGATGCCGCGCGCCTGCCGCAGCTCGACCTGCGCCTCCAAACGCTCCAATCCGAGATGGCGGAACTGCGTCAAGCCAAGCTGACCCTTGAGCAACGCGTCGGACAGATCACCAAAGAGCAGGAACGTCTGGCGCAAGAGAACGACCTGCTGCGCACTCAGCGTACGAGCGAGCAGTTGCTGAGCGAGTCAACGCGCGACCGCGACAACCCGCCGCCGTTGCCACCCAAATAGGCGGGCACCGCCGATTCGGGGTCTCATGGTGAGCCAGCGGACAGTACCCGCAGGATCATCTGTCCCTGTAAGCTCAAATTGTCGCCGCTGTCACGCAGCTTGACGGTGACAACCGTATCGCCGACCGGGAAGCTGAAGGGCCGCTCGACGGCTCCGCAAAACTGCAGAGTTGAGTTGCTCGCCACGAATCGGAAATCGCCGGTGCGGATGACCGTACACGCCTCGTCCGTGCTGCGGCCGACTGGCTGGCCGCCACCGTTGAGAAAGCGGCAGCCGAGGTCGTTCATTGCGTCCGAGATGGGTTGCGTGAAAGCAAAGTTGGGCGGCTCGGTGGAGGGCACGCCACCGAGATCGGGCGACATGTTGTCACATACGGCCGTACTGCCGTTTCCCAGTGGTCGCGAGACGATGACCTGCAGGTCCGGTCGCACTGTCGGGTCCGACGCGTCGGTGGCAAAGGCACTCTTCCCGAGTGCGTGGTGGCTACCGCCCGGGCGCCCCTCGACCACCATCGTGAAATTGAACCCGAGCGGCCGCACGTAGATCGGTACACCCCCTGCTGTCGTGGCGCTCGGCGTCGGCACGGTGCCGTCCGAATTCGCGGCGCCGAAGAACGTGATGAACGGTCCTGGATAGATCGTTGGCGTCGGCGTACGCGTAATGGTCGGCGTGCGCGTGATCGTCGGCGTCTCGGTGATCGTCGGGGTCTGCGTCGGCGTGCGCGTGTTCGTCGGCGTCCGCGTTGGCGTCAATGTGAACGTGACCGTCGGAGTGAGCGACGGCGTGAGGGTACGCGTAAACGTCGGCGTCAACGTCGCGGTTGGCGTCAGAGTTATACTCGGCGTGTTTGACGGCGTGCGGGTCGGGGTCACCGTGGAGGTCAGCGTCGGCGTCAGAGTCGATGTCGGCGTCCGCGTCGCGGAAGCTGTGAAGGTTATCGTTCCGGTGGCACTCGTGGTGCGGGTGGGCGTTTCTGTCGGAGTCGGCGTCGAGGTGGGTGACGGCGCGTTGGTGCGGGTGAATGTCGGGACGCGCGTCACAGTCCCCGTGGCTGTCAGCGTGGCCGTGCGGGTCAACGTGCGCGTGAATGTCGGCGTAGTCGTGGGCGTCGCGCTGCTTGTGGGCGACTCGGTCGGCGTGAAGGTTGGCGGCCGGCTCCCCGTAATCGTGACCGACGCCGTACCGGTCGTAGTGGCGGTGCGCGTGCGAGTGAGCGTGGCGCTCGGCGAGGGGCTGCGACTGTTTGTTGAGGTTCCGGTTGGAATCGGCGTCATGGTACCGGTCGTGGTCGGTACCGCTGTCAGACTTTGTGTCGATGAGGCACTGCGGCTCGCGGTCGTGGTCGGGGTCACGGTTGGCGTGGCAGTGATTGATCCAGTTGGCGTGAAGCTGCGGGTGATCGGCGGCGTCCCAGTTACACTAGGTGATGCGGTGATCGTACGAGTGTGGGTAGCTGTGGGGGTTGGCGTCATGCTCAGCGTCGGCGTCGCGGTGGGCGTGTAGGTTAGAATGCGGGAGCCGGTCGCCGTCACGGTAACGGTACCGGTACGCGACGGCGTACGTGTCCGACTCGGCGTCGCGCTAAGGGTGGCGGTGCTGGTCGCGGTATCGGACGGGCTGGGCGAGGGCGGCGGCGTGGGAGCAATCGTCGGGGTGTCCGACGGCGTTCGCGTCGGCTGAGGCGAGCCGGTGCTGGTTGTCGTGGTCGTCGGTGTGATCGAGGTCGTCGGTGTCCGTGTCGCCGTCGGCGTACGCGTTCGCGTGAATGTTGGGCGCCGTGTGCGCGTTGGCCGGCGGGTGCGGGACATCGTCGCTGTTGCGGAGTTGGTTGCCGTAAGCGAGCTGGTGGCGCTTGGCGAAGGGGTGGCTGAGGCCGTCGCCGAAGTGCTGCGCGTCGCACTGTTGGTTGCGGTACCGCGCGGTGTGGCGGTCGATGTCGTAGTCGGTGATGGACTAGTGGTTCCGGTCACGGTTGGGGTCGCGGACGGCGTATCAGTGGGAATGGTGGATGATCCGGTCATCGTTGGCGACGGCGTCGCGGAGTTGGTCGCTGTCGAGGTAATCGTCGCACTCGCCGTGGGTGTAGGCGAAGGTACAGCACTGCCGGTCAACGTTGGAGATGGCGTCACGGTGGCCGTCCCGGTAGGCGACGGAGAGTGGGTCACCGTCACCGTAACGGTCCCTGTCAGCGTAACCGTCGGTCGCTGCGTCGGTGTCGCCGTCGACGTTGGTGTTCGAGTGGGCTTCGGTCGGGTCGGCGTCGCGGTCGGCGGTAGTGTGGCCCCGATGTGCACGATGATCTGCTCGACCGGGCCGACACTGCCACTCACGCTGCGCACGCGGGCTGTGATCACGGTGTCACCCTCCGCGAACTGCAACTCGGTGGCTATCGGCGCGCAGAACTGTGCCCGGGTACTGGCGCTTGTGAACGCCGGATTTCCGAACGCGTTGAGCGTGCACGCGGCCGCGGGATTTCCGACGACCTCGAAACGACACGCCAAGTCGTTGAGGGCATCGGCGACGAGTTGGCCGCCGCTGAAATCCGGCGGGTCGATGGCGGGCACTCCGTTTTCGCACACTGTGCGGCTACCATCGCCAGCCGCGCGCGAGAGCAACAACTGCAGATCGGGCCGTGCCGCAGGATCGTTGGGGCGTGCGTTGAACAGTTGAGTACCAACCGCAGCGCCATCGCTTCCAGGTGCCGCCTCGACCACCAAGCGGAAGCCAACGCCTGTGAACCGTTGATACACCGCTGTACCCTCCACCACCGTTGCCGGCGAAAGTATCGTCCCGTCGGCGGCGGCGATGCCGAAAAAGGTAAGCATCGGCCCCGGAGCCGGAGTGGGAACGACGGTCGGCGTGCCGGAGGGTGCCAGAAGAAGCAGCGCCGTGGTATCGGCGGCGTTGACGAAGCCATCCTGATTAACGTCGGCTCCCGCACAGCTCGCGACCAATCCGCCGCCGACATCGCCCACGGCTTCGCCATCGCCGTCGTCAATTTCGGACTCGAGTTGCCAAAGGTCGGTCGCGGTAACCACCCCGTCACAATTCACATCGCCTGGAGCGGAGGGGGGCCCTGCGGAGGCCCCCCCGACTATCACCATCGCCACAGCCACGACGTTTATCCACGCGCGCCGCCACAGCGGATATTCGGTTCGCCTCCACACAAAAAGACGAGTCACTATGCCCAGCACTTCCGCCGGGGTCAATATCCGCCGAGACCAGCTCGGCCGTCTTTGCTCTTGTCAGCATCGAGCGCCTCGGGCTAAAAGACCATCAGATAAAGGCGTCGATCAACACGATTACAAAGGAGGCACTGATGGCGAGAGCAAAACGACCCACCACCAAGCCAGCCCGCGAACCCCTGGCCCGGCTACGCGACAACATGAAGCGCTTGCAACGCGACGCCGAGACGCTTCTGACCCGCACGCGCAAGCAGGCCTCAAGTCTGATCTCACGCGACCAGAAGCGGGCGCTCAATCGCCTGCTCGATCAAGCGAAGCGCTTGGGTGGCGATTTCGAGAAGCGTGCGCAACGCGTGCAGAAGGATGTTGAACAGCGCAGCGAGAAGTTACTTGCGAGCCTCGAAGCGCAGATAACGCAGCGCCTCGAACCGGTCGTGCGCCGCCTCGACCTTCCAACCCGTAAAGAAGTGCAGGGTCTTAACAAGCGCATCGGTCAGCTTGAGCGGCGTCTGCAAGCGGGATCAGCCGGCACGCGCACGACAGAATCCAGCGTAGAATCGGCCTCGCCTGCGGCCGATCCGTTTCCCGAGATTGAGTGAGCAGCGCGACCTCGCCGCGCGTTTGCGTTATTCGGTCAGCGCACCTGGAAGCCGCGCCCCGGCGCCCGCCGCCTGCGCAATCATCACCGGCGGCGCATGCCGGTTGCTCAGCAAATCGATCCGCACACGCGCAATGCCACGTCGCACGATCCCGAGCGAGCGTGCTGCGGCATATGAGAGATCGATCCCCCGACCTCTCATGAACGGTCCCCGGTCAACAATGGTGACTACGACCGAACGTCCCTTGGCCAAGTCCGTCACGCACACGCGACTGCCCAAGGGTAAACTCGGGTGCGCTCCAACAAGCTGTTCCGGATCGAAGAGGACCCCGCTCGCCGTCGGGCGGTTCTTGAAAGCGCGACCATACCATGAGGCGTTGGTCACCATAGGTTTCGGCTGTGTGGGACTTGCGTGCGCCGATACGCTAGCACCCACGCAGCCAACCAAAACCGCCACGGCGATCAGTCCTCGGTAACCTCGATTGAACGAATGATTCACGATCCACTCCCCTTCTGCGACATCAACGGGAGAGAGGAACCGCCCAACACATCCGCGCCACTACAGCCAAAAAAAGAAAAACCAGAGGATCATACCCCTGGTCGCACCAGTTTGGCTCCTCTCCTTGAAGGCCGACGAAGTTAGCTGACGGGTTCGGGCTCAAAGAGTTGCCCGTCCCAATCGAACGATCGGGATTCACCCCAAAGGACCTGGGTCCTCCGCTCCCCGCTTTGTGTGGGGATTAGGCCTGCATCGCGAGCTTCATGTAGCGGGCCGGAGCGTCGGAATCAAGGACTGATTGCACTTCAATATCCGCTGCTAGCGACTCAATTCCACCACCACGTTACGAATTTGACGGGCGCTCCGCGAACCAGGAGCGATCCCCGAAATTCCACACACTAAAATATCCTGGCACGTGCCGTGCTCCGACTCTGGCCATCTGGGTTGAAGCTGAAGAGGCTGATGCTGGCTGACGGGAGGAGGCTTATGTCGTTCGAGAGCAAAAGTAATGGGGCACCAGTTGCGTTGCTGCGGCGGCGTCTGAACATGACGCAAGAGGAGTTCGCGCACGCGATCGGCGTGACTGTGTCGACCGTGAACCGCTGGGAGAATGGCCACATCGAACCGAGCCGCCTCGCCCGCAAGGCGATGCAGGTATTGGCCGCGCAGGCATCCATCCCGGTCGATCTAGCCGGCGGGGGAAATGGATTGCTCCACAAGGATTCGTAGCTCCGCCGCCGTCATCTACTGCTCCATCTCCTGACTACAAACGACTCTTTGGCCACCACTACCGCCTCCTGCATTGATCCATCCCGTTGGCGGGGATGCGAGAGACAGAATGAGGACACGGTCGTCACCGTTTCGGTATTGCGATTCTCGATCACTTGCTTCTCTAAGGCCTCGCCTCGCGCAGCTGCGGGGGGTTGCCTTCGATCACGTGGCGGCGAAAGAACATTCCGAACGCGCGCTCCGCGACTCGTTCGGCCTCCCGCTGAAAGTGCGCCGTGTCAACGACCCCACCTGCGCGCGCCAACGCAGTCACCACATCGTCGAGGCGCCGCTTACCGGCGGTTGCCCGCTGAATGCGCCGATCCAACGCGTACATGATCAGCGGGGCGCTGTTGTTCGTCGCCGCATTGTCCTGTTGTTTCGTCAGGTCAACCTGCCACAAGCCGTAGCGGTGCAGGTACTCAAGGCCGTGCATAAAGTCGGTCGCATCGAGTAGGCCGGTACGACGCTGCAACTCCAGCGAGTAGTACTCCGCCAGTCCTTCTTCGATCCAATCCGCATCGGCGGCCGGCTTGAAGGGTTGTAACACATGAAACATCTCGTGCAGGTACGGCGACGTCTGGTCCGGCGTTCGGAGTGGACGATCACCATGCAGAAAGAACGAACCTGCACCACTCACGCCACCGTGCCACATCGGATCGGGAGCACTGACTATCAAAATCCTATCGCTCGGCTGCGGAAGCAGCCTGCGTAACAGCGGCAGCGTCCGATCGTACAGGCGAAACAGTCCGGCAGTATCCAGCGTCGACCCGGGCGCGCGCGCCACCAGTACCATCGCATCCGCGATCTCTTGCTGACTAACCTCCAGCCGGCCCAGGGCGAACCAACCCCGCGGTCGATCCAACACCTTCCCGGGCTCGGAAAGCAGAAACGTGTCGCCCCCCACGGGCTCGTGCGGCGTCACGCTGTGCCAACCGGCGGGCAAATGGAAGATGAGCCGCGCCCGTGATTTCGGGGCCTGCTTTCCCCGCGGCGTGTAGTTGATCAGCGTGCGCGGAAACAGATCGCGCGCGCGTGTGACGATCCAATCCGTCGCTGCATAACTGTCGTAGCGCTGTTGGCGTCCGCGCCGATGGTCAATGCGAACGCGGTAACTCAAGTGCGCATAGGGTCCACCAGGTACCCACCGAACGTAGCCGGCGCTCTGTTCAAGGACTCCGCTGCCGGCGAATCCGTCAATTCGATCACTAGAAAACCGCAGGCGTAGATCATCGATCTCGTCGACACCGGAGAGTTCCCAGCGGACCAGCGCCGTCTTCGTGTCGTCCGCCGAGATCGTCACGATGTAGTCGACCGCGAAAGTTCCTTTTGTCCCGGCCCGACCGGGCGCGGACAGCAAGCACCCGGCAAGCGCAACCCAAGAAGCAATGCACCGCGGTGCGCTCCGTCCACCGCGCGGCGCATCACACCGCCGGCGCGAATCACCCGCCGCTGGCCGGTTGGTCTGCACGCGCCTGGCTTGCACCAGCATCGGATTGCAACAGTCCCACGAAGTAGCGGTAGCTCTGCTCTGTCTCCCAATTCTCTGGACCGATTGTGTGTTCGATGACGCGTCCTTGGCGATCGATCACGAACGTCTCAGGATAGCCGGTCACGCCAAACTGTCGCGACACCACCCCCTTCGGATCGACAAGAACCGGAAACGTCAGCCCCGCCTGCTCGACGTACGGTTGCACCGACGCGCTCCCATCCTCGTCTTGGCTGACCGCGAGCATGACGAAGTCGCGGCCCTTGAGGCGTCGATAGAGCGTCTCCATCGACGGCATCTCCATCCGGCACGGCGGGCACCATGTTGCCCAGACGTTGAGGAACACCACCTTGCCGCGGAAGTCGGACAACCGATAGACGCGCCCACTCAAGTCCGGGAGGGTGAAGTCGGGCGCGGGAAACCCGCTACGCTTGCCCTGTCCGACCTGGACATACGTCGCCGCCGCCAAGCCGGCCGCTAGGATGCTCAGCGGCGCGCCCCAACGTTTGATCATGAAGCCGACCGCACGGCCGAACGTTCGCCGGTGCTCGGCGCCCACGCAACGATCAGCCGCCACACGCCGATGGACACGAGGACGATGCTAATGACCTGCGCCTGCGTCAGGGTTCCGGCGACCGGCGGATTGATGCGCACAAACTCAACAAGAAACCGTAGACTCGACGCTAGCACTAGATACCACCAGAACAGCGCGCCATCGCGGTGCGGGCGCTTGCGCAGCGACCAAAGAATTCCGAACACCACGGTGTAGGCAATGGTCTCGTAAATCGGCGTCGGATGCACCCGCACGCCCGGCGGATAGTTCCATCCGACGATGGCATTGGGGTACGTCATCGCCCACGGCAGCGTCGACACCGCCCCCCAATCACCGTCGCCCGCGAGCTGACAACCGATGCGGCCGATGGCATGTCCAAGCGCCAACGTCGGCGCAATGCAATCGACGGTCTGCAAAAACGGCAGTTTCAGCCGACGCATCGCCAGCGTCACGGCGACGAATCCACCGATGAGTCCGCCGTACCAGACAAAGCCGGCGCCGGTAAAAATGAATCTCACCGGGTCGTGCAAGAACTCCGAAAACTCTTCGAAGATTGTCAGCAACCGCGCGCCAATCAATCCGCCGACTGCCGCCCAGAACACCAGCGTCGACGCGGCGCTCTCTGGCAGGCCTTTACGCTTCAGTTCCAGACCGACGAGATAGGCACCCGTAAGAAACGCGATCGCCATCATCATCCCGTAGCTGTAGATGGCGAGATGGAGCTTGACGCCGAAGACACTGAGCGTGCCAAAATCGACAATCACTGGAATCATTGCGCACGGATGATAGCGGAGCGCGTCCGGACATTCTATCCCGCTGGCGCGCTTCGTTTGCTCCCTTCCGCCGACGTTGCCAGAATGCGGGCGTGAACAAGCGCCGCGCGTCCGATGCGCATCTCGTCGAAGAACTTCGCCGACTTGCCGACAACCCCGCACCTGACCACGCGCTGCGGGATCTGAGCCACCGCACGCAGACACCGCTTCACCGCCTGCACAGCCTTACAACCTTTTTCCCTCAATTGGGATCGTTACGTGCTGAGGAGACTCGCGTCTGTGGTGATCTCAGTTGTCATCTGGCCGAGCCGGGCTTGCTTGAAACATTACGTGCGGCCGGCAAGCGCGTGTCGTCGTCCTCGTGTCTCGGATTGTGCGACCAGCCCGCCGCGGTCGCGATCGGTGACCACGTGTACGGCGGGTTCACTTCACAACACGCCGTCGAAGCGATCGCGAACGTCACCGGTGCCGCTGCGATCACCGCACACTCGATCACTCGGTTCATTGACCCTCACGACGGCGGCGCACACTATGCGACGCTGCGCGGCTTCGTTGCCGCGGGCGATCCCGATTCCATTATCAAGGAACTCGACGCCAGTGGCCTGCGCGGCTTCGGTGGTGCGGGTTTTCCGACGGCGCGTAAGTGGCAACTGGTACGCGCCGCGCACGCTACTGAGAAGTTCGTCGTGTGCAACGCCGACGAGAGCGAACCCGGAACGTTCAAGGACCGCTTTCTGCTTGAACACTATCCGCACCTGATCATCGAAGGCCTGGTCATCGCCGCGCTCGTCGTCGGGGCCCGCAAGGCGTATGTCTTCTTGCGTCACGAGTACGCTCGCCAACGCGAACGATTGGTTGCCGCGTTGACGGCCGCTCGCGCCGCGAATGCGGTGGGAGCAAGCGTGTGTGGCTCCGAGTGTGCCGTCGACATCGAGATCTTCGATAGCCCGGGTGGCTACATTTGCGGCGAGGAGACCGCACTACTTGAAGCTATGGAAGGCAAACGCGCCGAACCACGCAATCGCCCGCCATTCCCGGGAGTGATCGGCTTGTGGGGCCAGCCGACGCTCATCAACAACGTCGAGACGCTCGCGTGGGTGCCGACGATTCTAACGCGCGGCGGGGCGTGGTTTGCCCAGCAAGGCTGCAATGGCGCATCCGGACTCAAGTTCATCGCGCTCAGCGGTCATGTCACACGCCCCGGCGTATACGAGATTCCGCTCGGCCTCACCGTGCGCGAGCTGATCGAGGAGCACGGCGGCGGCATGAGCGGACAGCGACGCCTCAAGGCGTTCGCCCCGGGCGGCGCATCGTCGGGATTCTTGCCCGCCGCGTGCAGCAACATCGCGCTCGACTTTCAACCGCTGGCCGCCGCCGGTTCGATGCTCGGTTCGGGCGCGGTGATCGCTCTCGCCGAGGGTACGTGCATGGTAGATGCCGCGCTCAGCGGGTTGCGGTTCTTTCGCAACGAGTCGTGCGGCAAATGCGTCCCCTGCCGCGTCGGGTCGGAGAAGCTCGTCGGACTGGCGGAGGCGCTGGCACGCGGGGTCGCGCGCGCCGCTGACCTTGATCTCGTGCGCGAGTTGGCGAACACGATGGAGGCTACGTCGATCTGTGGGCTCGGCCAAGCCGCGCCGAATCCGCTGCTGTCCGTGCTGAAGCACTTCCCCGATGAAGTTGACGCGCATCTCCATGGCCATTGCCCCGCCCGCGTGTGCCGATGAGCATGATTCGGCTCAGCATCGACGGCCGCGCTGCCAACGTTCGTGCCGGCACCACGATTTGGGCCGCCGCCCAGCAGTCGGGCATTCAGATTCCCGTGCTCTGCCACGATCCGCAGCTCCGCCCCGTCGGCGTATGTCGCGTCTGCACCGTCGACGTGCAAGGCGCGCGTACGCTCCAAGCCGCCTGCGTCCGCCCCGTCGAGGACGGCATGGTCGTGCGTACCGCGACTGCCTCGGTGCTGCGGGCGCGTCGTACGCTCGTCGAGCTGCTGCTCGCGGATCACCCTTCGCCGTGCGCCAAAGAACAAGTCGGCCACTGCGCACTGGAGCACCTCGGCCGCGATCTCGGTATAGGGCTACCGCGCTTCGCCGCACGCGCCTGGCACGACCATGACGACACCTCGTCGCCTGTGATCGCCGTCGACCACCGCGCGTGCATTCTGTGCGACCGCTGCATCCGCGCCTGCAACGAAGTGCAATCGAATGAAGTCATCGGCCGTGCCGAAAAGGGCTATGCCACGCGGATTGCCTTCGACCTTGGTCAACCGATGGGCAACTCGACCTGCGTCTCATGCGGCGAATGCGCCGCTGCGTGTCCAACCGGCGCACTGATCGATAAGCCGGTCACGCAGCCGCGGGTGGACTCTCCTTCGCGTAGCCCAGAGCTTCTGGTCGATTCGGTCTGTCCCTACTGCGGCGTCGGCTGCGCGATTCAGTACCACGTTCGCGACGGCACCCTTGTGCAAGTTTCAGGACGCGCGGACAGCCCGGTGAATCAGGGCCGGTTGTGTGTGAAGGGTCGCTATGGATTCGACTACGCACACCATCCGCAGCGCCTCACCGTGCCGTTGATCCGCCGGTCCGACCGCTACCCGAAGGGTGCGCTCTCTCCGGAGGTGCGCGGCGACGAACGCGGGCACCGACCCGGCGGACTGGTAAACTACGACGATGTGTTGCCCGCGTTTCGCGAGGCGACATGGGACGAAGCGCTCGATCTGATCGCCACGCGCTTGCGAACGATCAAAGAGACCCACGGCGGCGCGGCGCTCGCCGGTTTCGGATCGGCCAAGTGTTCGAACGAGGACAACTACATCTTCCAGAAACTCGTCCGCGCGGTGTTCGGCACGAACAACGTCGATCACTGCACGCGGCTGTGCCACGCGTCGTCGGTCGCCGCGCTGATGGAGACTATCGGCTCGGGCGCGGTCTCCAACGTGTTCGCCGACGTCGCGCTTGCCGACGTGGTGCTCGTCATTGGATCCAACGCCACCGAGAACCATCCAGTCGCCGCGACCTTCATGAAGGCTGCCGCCAAACGTGGCTCGACGTTGATCGTCATCGACCCGCGCCGTCCGCCACTCGCAGATCACGCCGATTACTACCTGCGCTTCAAGCCTGGCACCGATGTCGCGCTCCTCAACGGCCTGATGCACGTCATCATTCGAGACAGATTGGTGAACGCCGACTTCGTGCGCGACCGCACCGAAGGCTTCGACGCGCTACGCACAACGGTGCAGCACTATCCTCCCGATGTCGTCGCCCGCATCACCGGTGTGCCCGCCGACATCATCGAGACCGTCGCGGGCTGCTACGGCCGCGCGCGCGGCGCAATGATTTTCTGGGGCATGGGCATCTCTCAGCACACCACGGGCACGGACAATGCGCGCTGCCTCATCTCGCTCGCGTTGATGACCGGCAACATCGGCCGGCCGGGCACCGGGCTGCATCCGCTGCGCGGTCAAAACAACGTGCAAGGCGCATCCGACGTCGGCCTGATCCCGATGGTTTTTACCGACTATCAGTCGGTTACGGATCCGGCCGTGCGCGCCAGCTTCGAGCGAGCGTGGGGCGTGCCGCTCGATCCCAATCCCGGCCTGACCGTGGTCGAGATCATGAGCGCCGCGCAAGCCGGCACCATTCGCGGGATGCTGATGATGGGCGAGAACCCATTTCTCAGCGATCCGAACACCAACAAGGTGCGCAAGGCGCTCGCGGCGCTCGACTTCCTCGCGGTGCAGGACATCTTCCTCACCGAGACCGCGGAGTTCGCCGACGTCATCCTCCCGGCGACTAGCTTCGCCGAGAAGGAGGGCACCTACACCAATACCGATCGCCGTGTGCAGCTCGGCCGCAAGGCCGTCGAGCCACCGGGACAAGCGCGCACCGATTGGCAAATCCTTTGCGACATCGCTACGCGCATGGGCTACCCGATGCGCTATCAGAACGCCGAGGAGATCTTTCGCGAGATGACCTCACTCACGCCCAGCTACGCCGGCCTGAGTTACGAACGACTTGGGTCCATCGGCATGCTCTGGCCCTGCCCGTCGCCCACCGAACCGGGCACCGCGGTACTCTTCACCGAGCAGTTCCCCCGCGGCAAGGGTAAGTTCGTTCCCGCCGAGTTCGCGCCGGCGAAGGAGCTGCCGGATGACAAGTACCCCTACGTCCTCAACACCGGCCGCCTCCTCGAACATTGGCACACGGGCACGATGACGCGTCGCTCGAAGGCGCTCGATGCGCTGGAGCCGGAAGCGTACGCCGAGCTGCACCCCGAGGACCTGCGCAGCCTCGGCCTCGACGAGCACGATCTCGCCCGCATCAGCTCGCGCCGCGGCGCGATCACCATCAAGGTGCACGCGGGCGAACGGACGGCACAGGGAAGTGTCTTCATTCCCTTCCATTTCCGCGAAGCCGCGGCCAACGTGCTCACCATCGATGCCCTCGATCCGTTCGGCAAGATCCCGGAGTTCAAGTTCTGCGCCGTGCGCATCGAGCGAGCGCGGTGACCGCCGCGATCCATCGAGAACGAAGTCGCGAGAACGAATTCGCTTGCCCGATGGATTTTCCGCCCTCAACAGTTCGTTGAGGTGATGATACATAGTACGTTGATTTCACGGATGAACTGCAGCACCTTTTATGCTCGCCGCGTTGTCCGATAGTGGATTGACAATCGTGCTGCACGACACTATTGTCCGGCGCCGTCGTCGCGTTCAAGGCGTCGGCCACTACGGAGTTCGGTCAATGCGCATGATCTTGCCGCCGCTGAAGGAACGGCGGGTAATTCATCGATCACTGAGCGTATTTTTTCAGGCACACCACACGGCCGACTTCAATCGCGCGGTCGGTGCGCTGTGCCGGTTTTTTAATCTCAAGCGGCCAAGCATCGAGTGGTTCGAGTACATCGACTGGGGTCGCACGGCAGGCAAGACGTACGAAGACGGCAAGATCCATCTGGTGCATCCGGAGAACTGGAAGAACGGACGCAAGTACAATTCCGAGCGCCAGTGGGTCAACATGGTCTTTCATGAAATGGGGCACTATGTCTTCTGGTCTGATGCCGAACGTAAGGCTGACACCTTCGCTTTCCGCATGACACGCGGGACCGCTGCCAATGGCGTCCGCACGAACGGCTATCACCCGCCAACCAACGGACGGGCGCGCCAGAAAAAACGAGCGGCGAGCTAGGCGATGGCCGACAAGGCGCCTGACGCCAAGACGCAACCGAAGGTGGTCGATCGTTGGTGGGTCGAGACCACGCCCAAGCAACGCCCCAAGGTCGTGCGCCCGGCGGGCCCTGCGGGTACTAGCTTTTTTACTGTCGCACACGACTTCGAACAGGGCCGCGCCCTCGATCACCTCACGGACAACAATCTCCGGTTGTTGCAGCAGGCGAACCCGCCCGATGGTGGCTGGCAATACGTACAGCTGGCCGAGACCACCTACCCGCAGCGCGAACTCGATCGACTCAAGCAACTCATCGCCCTGCCCAACTACGCCCGCGGTCTGATCGTGGATTCCGGCCGGACGATCCGCGTGCTGGTGACCGGCACGCCGATCGGGGAGCGTCTGCTCGAATTGGCGCTCGGTGAAGCGCCATCGTTCGATTGCTGGGTGGACGGCGACTGGGTACGGGAAGAACTGTTCGACGACGTGAACGCCGCGCTCAAAGCCTTCCGCAAGTATCTGGTCGACTATCTCTCGCCCGCAGGAATCGCGCACAGTCGTGCGATCTCTGCGCGCGCATGAGTATCAGCGCGAAGTGAGTCGGCGCGGTCCGCCGCGTCGCGCCGCGCGTGTGCTCGCCTCGAAGACCTCGGCATCCAGATCCCAAAGTTTTTTCACACCGAAATAGTAGCAGCAACTCTCGTTGTCCATGTCGTTGCCGAACGTCCGCTGCCGGCCATCCCGAAATTTAATGCGCACCAAACAGGTCCCGCCCGGCACGGTCGATGTCATCTCCTCGACCACCACTCCCTCGCCCCACTGGGAATAGTTGACGTGATTGACCTTGTCGCCAAGACGGAGGAACAGCCGCTTGTCATTCACGAACGGCACCGTCGCCTCATATCACAAGCTTCTTGCGCTCGAAAGATCTCACTCGCTGTCGGCCACATAGCCTAACCGTTTGTCGACCACGTTGCGCATCCGTTCGCCGGCGATGAAGCGGCACAGGTTGTCGCGGAAGATCGCCAGCATCTTGCCAAAATAGTCCGGCGTGTAACCCGACACGTGCGGCGTCAGCACCACGTTCGGTAGGTCCCACAGCGAACTCTCGGGCGGCAACGGTTCGGTGGCGAATACGTCGAGACCCGCACCGGCAATCGCGCCGGCGCGCAGACTCGCGATCAACGCGGCTTCGTCGACCACCTCGCCGCGTGCGATGTTGATCAGAAACGCATCCGAGCGCATGGCCTGCAGTTCGGCGGTGCCGATGAGGTGGCGCGTTTCACTCGTGAGCGGTACCGCCAGGACGACGAAATCCGCCCACCGCAACAGCTCGTGAAGCTGTTCGTGTCCGACCACTTGTTCGGCACCCGGCACACCACGGTCGGGGTTGCGGCGCAGCACGCGCACGTGCATGCCGAGCGCCGTTGCTTTGTTCGTCAGTGACCGCCCGATCGCGCCGACACCGAGGATGGCCAGCTTTGATCCGGCCAATTCGCGGATGCCACCATTGCCGGCGATGATCTCGAATCGTTCCCAGCGCTTCTCCTGTTGCATCCGAAACGCGATCGGAAAGTTGCGTGCTAGGACCAGCATCGTGGCCAGCACATGCTCGGGAATCGACACCACGTGCAGGCCGGCGGAGTTGGTGAGCACTACGTCACTGCGGATCAGCTCGGGAAACAGATTCGCTTCGATTCCGGCTGACGCCGAATGAATCCATCGCAGTCGCTTCACCGCCCCGAAATGTTGCGGCGGGAAGTGCCAGCCGGCGAACGCATCGGCATCAACCAATTCGTCGGCCAAGCGTGCGTCATCCTCAAGCGACACCAACCGCATCGCCGGAAATTGGTTCCGCAAGTCCGCAAGCTCGGACTCCGGGATTGCCCAGCGCACCTCGTTCAATTGGAAATATGCCACAACCTTCATTGCCGTCACCTTCACGATCTTCGGTAGCCTCGTAGCATACGCGCGCCTGCGCTCACCACTCCCGTGCGAATGACGGCAATCGGCGCCGCTGGACCCCTAGGCGGTCGCCCGGCTATGCTCCACGCCATGGAGGCTGGGGCATGAACTTCAACGCGTTGTGGGGCGAGCTGCTGGCGATCGTGGTCTTGGTGCTGGTGAGTGGCTTCTTCTCCGCCTCCGAGATCGCGTTCGTCGCGGTGCGGCGCAGTCGCATTCCGCAGTTAGTCGCCGAAGGTCGCCGCGGCGCCGCGGCGCTCGCCACGCTCAAAGAAAATCCACCACACTTTCTCGCCACCGCACAAATCGGCGTGACGGTAGCCGGGGCGATGGCCTCGGTGGTCGCGGGTGCCGGTACCGTCGCCTTCATCGAGCCGGTGCTGCGGGCGATCGCGCCGACTTGGTTGTTGCCGTGGGTCGATCCCATCGCCTTGAGCGGCACGGTGCTGTTCATGTCCTACTTCACGCTCGTGCTCGGCGAGCTCGCGCCTAAGTCCATCGCGCTCAACCGCGCCGAGCAGTTGGCGTGCTTCGCCGCACCCGTGATCCGCGGCTTTGCCTGGCTCTGCGCGCCGGCCGTCGCCGTGCTGACGCGATCGACTGGCGCCATCACTCGGCTGCTAGGCGCCGGCCACATCGATGATCCCTTTGTCTCCGAAGACGAGGTCAAGCACATGGTGCACGAAGGCACGGAGGCGGGCATCTTCGATGAAGCCGAACGCAAGCTCATCCACAGCATCTTCGAGTTCACCGACACCTCGGTGCGCGAAGTGATGACGTCGCGCTCGGAGATCCATGCGGTCAACAGCGACATTCCGCCCGCGGCGCTCGCCAAGGATCTGATCGAAACCGGCTTCTCGCGCGTGCCGGTGTATCACGGTGATCTCGATCACATCGTCGGCACGGTCCACATCAAGGATCTCTTCCGCGCCCTCGAGCGCGCGCCGTCGCCCAAGCTGGTCGAGGTGATGCATCCCGCCTATTTCGTCCCCGACTCGATGCAGATCAGCGATCTGTTGCGCGAGTTGCAAGCGCGCCGGCTCCACCTCGCGATCGTCCTCAACGAATTCGGCACCGTCATCGGCTTGGTGACCATCGAAGATTTGTTGGAAGAGATCGTCGGCGAGATTCGCGACGAGTTTGACGTCGACGAAGAACTCGACATCCAGGAATTGCCCGACGGTTCGTTATTGGTACGCGGCACCGTGACGCTGAGCGATCTGCACGACAAGTACGGCCTGCCGGTCGAGGAAACGCAGGACTACAGCACGCTCGCCGGCTTCGTGCTCGCGCGTCTTAAGCGCATCGCCAAAGGTGGTGAAGCGATCATGCACGACGGCCACAAGATGACTGTGGTCGCGCTCGATGGCCGACGCATCAGCAAGGTGCGCATCGAGCGCCCGCGCAAGGCCGAGTTGGCCGCCGTTTGAGCGCCACACTCAGAAGATCGTGCCGATGCTGAAGTGGACCTCGCCGATCGACTCATCCGATCGGCGATCGAGCTTGAACCCGTAATCGAGGCTGAGCGGGCCCACGGGCGTATCGTAGCGCACCCCGAGCCCCGCCGAGCGACGAAAGTTGTCGAGGGTCACGGCGCAGTGCTGCCCGCCCACGTCCGTTGATTCACAGCGATCGACATCGTGCAGATAGACCCCGCCACCATCGGTGAAGACCGCACCACCCACCCCCCAGAACAACGGGAAGCGCAGCTCGATGTTGGCGTTGACATCCCAGTCGCCGCCGATCGGGTTGCCGCTGCTGCCGGTCGGTCCGATTGAGTTCTCACTGAAGCCGCGCACGGTGGTGCGCCCGCCTAGGAAGAACCGTTCGCGGATCGGCACCTGCGAGTTGTTCTCCAACGACTCCGACCAACCCGCGCGCAGCGCGTAGACGAACGTCACGCCCGCCCCGATCGGGATGTACTGACTGTGCTGACCGAGCACTTTGATCAACGGTAAATCCGAGCCGAGCCAACCGGCGGCGTAGCGCACGCGCAACGAATCGAAGACCCCACGATGCGGAATGAAGGGATCGTCGCGCCCGTCGTACACGAGGAACGGACCGGGGCTGATCGCGGTCGACCGGCCGTCATCCGCCGGGTTGAACTTCAACACGTCCTGCTCCACATCAAACACCTTGATGTCTTCGACTTGCAGTTCCACCCCCGCGCGCAAATCCGGCAGCACTTGCCGCTCGATTGCGGGGACAAAGGCGAACCGTTCGAAACTGAACTGATCCACCGACCGCGTCGATCGCTGCGCGATCAAATTGACTCGCCCGGCCCACAACGAATCAGCGATGCGCGGATCGCGAAAGCCGAGGTCGCCCAGATACTCGTTTGGCGTCACCGCGCTCGGCTGAAAACTAACCTCGCCACGCAAGCTGATGCGCCGGCCGAGTCCCTGCAGATTGTTCTGACTGATTTCGCCAAACGCACGAAACCCATCGCGCGTATTGTAGCCGCCGCCAAACTGAATGCTGCCAGGGGCCTTCTCTGCCACCCGCACGTCCACGTCGCGCGCCCCATCCTGCGCCGGGTCCGCGCTGGGGCGTACGCTGACGCTGCGGAACAACCCCAGCCGATACAGCCGCCGCTCGCTCTGCGCGAGGGCCTCGGGATCGAGCGGATCACCCGAATGAAACGACAACTCGCGCAGCACGACGCGCGACTTGGTGTCGATGTTGTCTTGCACGATGATCGTACCGACTCGCTCATACGTGCCGGGGGTGACCACAAACCGCACCGTCGCCGCTCGTTCGTCGCCATTCGCTTCGGTCGCGACATCACTCTTCACTTCCGCAGACGGATAGCCAGCCTGCTGCTGCGCGGCGAGTAACGCACGCCGATCGGCTTCGACCTCATCGACGTTGAGTGGCACGCCGGGACGAGTCCGCAGCTCCGGCAGCGTCCTGACGCCGATCAGACCCACCGGCTCGACCGTCGTCACCACCGTGCGCACGCCTTCTTCGATCACGACTGTCACCGTCGCCTGGCCGTGGGCGCGATCTATTTGGGTACGCACATCGGCGATTTCGGCCGCGTGATAGCCGTGGCGACGATAGAGATACCAGAGCTGCTTCAGATCTTCGTCGAGTACGTCGTCGAGCAAGACCCCCGTGCGCCACGGAACCCAGCTTGGTGGCTGCGTGGCCATGGCCGCGCGCAGCGCGGTGGCCGACAACGCGTGGCCGCCGTCGAAGTCGACAGCCGCCACATGAATCACCGGACCTTCATCGACAGCGTAGCGAATCACCTTCGGCGAACCCAACTCGATCTGCACGTCGACGCGCGCAAAGTAGTAGCCGTCTTCCTGATACGCACGCCGGATGCGCCGCGCGAGTTCCCGCCAGGTTCCATCAGTCACAATGGGACGGCCCAACAGGTCGAGAAGCTTGAGCAGGCGCCGCTTGCTGAAGTGATGATTGCCTTGAACCTGAATCTCGAACAACGGACCAGGGTCAACGCGGAACTGGAGTGTTCCCGTCGAGCCCGGATCACGCCGCCACTCGGCGGCAACGTCCGCTTCGAAATAGTCTTCGGCACGCAACCGCCGTATGATCGCCTTTTGCGCCGCGTGCTGGCGCGTGGCGAGATAGCGATCACCCGGTTTGATGCCGGCCGTTCGCCGCAGCATGTCCGTAGACACCGGCGCATCCCCCGTAAACTCCACCGCCGCGACTCGCACCGGCTCGCCCTCGTCGATCACGAACGTGACCTCCACCTCGCCCGGCCGACACTCGCTGACGTCGGTGCGTACCTGCGCCGTGTCGAAGCCTTCGTTCTTGTACCGTTCGCGGATGCGCGCCACGGCGAAGTCGCGCGCCTCGTTGGAGAACGGCGAGCTCGTGCCCACGCGCACGATGCGGTTCAGCACGGTATCGCTCAGCGCATCGTTGCCACGAAAACGTACCCGGTTCACGATCGCCTCGCGTGTGAGCTGCACCACCAGGGCGACGGCATCGGCGCGCGGCTCGGCCGCGACTTCAACCGCAGTGAAGATCTCCCGTTCCAGCAGCCGTGCACGCACTCGCTCCGTGTCGCCCGCGCGTAACACGTCGCCCCGCTGCACCGGCAGGATGCGACGTAAGTCACCGCTGTCGATCGGAGCAGCGCAGTGAATCTCGATTGCTTCGATTCGCCGCCCCACCAGATCGTCCACCTGCGCATAAGCCCGTGCCGCCTCGCCAAGGGCGCCCACCGCTAGCGCCATTGCTACCCACGCGAGCAGCGGCCGGCGACCGTTCCCGTGCCTACCGCGCATCAAGCTGCACACAGTCGTCGCTGGGAAACAGCGATAGCGGGAATCGGCGAAACTCGTAGCGGAACTTTATGTCACCGCCGAACGCGCCCGCCTGGTCCTGCGTTTCACTTTCCCAGCTCCCCAGCAGTGAGATGCGGCGGGTCAGTTTGTACTCCAACTGCGCGACATGCGCGGTCCCCGTGCCCACGGTCGTCGAAGCCAGCACGCGCAATCGGTCGGTCAGATCTTTCCCCACCGTCAGGCGCGGCTCGATCGTGCCGGTGGTGCGCGCCTGCGTCGCCTCCACCTCAAAGCGGTCCACCCCGACGAAGCGGCGCACTTCGGCCTCAACCATTCCGGTTGGAATGAAGGCGAGCGCACTGCCCGCCCCGACTCCAGTCGCTTCGCGTTGCAACTGCGCCGAGGTCTTGCCGAAGGCCACCAGACTCAGGACGTCGTTCTGTGACAAGCTGGGATCATCGGCGGTGAACTCGACGCGCGGATTGTCCGCCTTGCCGCTCACGGTCGCGCGCACCGTGTATTCCGAGTCGCTGGTCGCGATGTCACTCTCGGCGCTGAGATTCAACAACGGGTTGAGATCAAATCGGTCGCGAAATTCGATCGATCCGCCATTGACGGTGAACGTGCGCCCGCGGAACTTCACCTCGCCGCCAAATACGCCGATGGTGCCGAGCAGTACCGGTTTGGTGGCATGACCGGCGACCTGCAAATCGAGCCACAACTCGACCGCGGCGACGTTGTTGTCGACAAACACGCCGTCGTGGGCGAATACCCGCAAATCGAGTCCGATGCCGTTTTCCGTGGCCTCGCGCTGGGGCGCGGCGGCGAACAGCCGCTGCAGAACAGGCAACAGATCGGCCAACCCGACGTCGCGATCGTACAGAGCGTTGAGCACTTCGACCTTGCCGCTCACCGCCAGGCTCTCCCACGGCCCCGCCACTTTGCCCTCACCCGAGACGCGCGCTTCGAGCCCGTCGCTGACCGGCAGCGCCACCTCACGAATGGTCCAACTAAGATCCGGGCCGGTGCTCACGCTTGCCACCCCACCGACTTCGAACGTTCCGCCCCCAAGTTTGCCGGCAAGTGAGTCGATCGCGATCCGATCGCCGGCCAAGCTGAACTCACCGCTGGTATCGGTACAGGCAACCGGCAGACCCGCATCGATGGCTGCGTCACTGACGCTGGCGGCGCCGCTGAGTGTGACCGCGCCCGCTTCACTGCGACGAATCTTTGCGTGCAGGGCGAAGCTGCCGCGCGCCGACTGCACCGGATCGATCAGCAGTTCGACCAATTCCAAATCGCCGCTACCGGTGAGGTCGACATCGAGTAACCCTGACGTGGCGAAGGTTCCGCTCGCATCGAGATGACTACCACCGCCGGCGATCGCGCAGCGAAGCAAGCGAAAGCGGCCGTGCTCGCCTTGCAACACAATCGGCTCGCTGGCCTGCACCGCGTACGACTGGCGCGACACGTTCAGATTGGAGACCCGCACTTCACCACCGACGTCGTTCAGCGCAGTCAGCCGCCCGTGCACGTCAAACGTGCCGGCGACCTCGATGTGCATCAGCGACTTGAGCAACAGCAGCGCCGCCAAGTCCGTCGGCCGCAGCTCACCACGCAAGGTAAACGGCCAGTCCGCCCCGACGCGCCAACTCGCATCAGCTTGCAGCGCCTCGCCCAACAGCGTCACGTGCGACGTCCACTCGCCGAGATTGCCCGCGGCCGTGATCACGCCATCGCCGATCGCATGATCATCCGCTCGCAAGTCGTGGCCCTCGATTCGCACCGATCCGCTTGGCCGCTGCAGTTCGCCGTCAATGGTCGCGTGCAGCGAGACCGCCCCGTCCAGGCCACGCCAACCGGCGCCACGCAGATGACTGAGTCGCAAGTCCGTCGACGCCAGCGTCGCACGCAGCTGTCGAGTTCCTAGCCCTGCCGCGCTCAGCGTCACCGACTCAGTCTTGGTGTGGCTCAGCTGTAATTCGCCATTCCAACCCTCCGGCGACGCATGCGCGCGGATGGCCAACGCGTGGACCGGCTCCGGCAGTATCCACAACCGGTGCAGTTCCAGCTCCGCGTCGAGCTGCGGTGCCGACCACGAGCCCCGGCAGCTCGCGCGACCGTCGAGGACGCCGCCTTGCAACGGCATCTGCCAACCGAGGAAATCCGCCGCCGCGGTCAGCGGCGTCACATCCAAGTTGCGAGCGCTCAGTCGCCAGTCATTCGCTGCATCCAGCGTGAGCCCGAACGCGCCATTGATCTCGCCCGATCCGGTCGCGGTGCTGATCTGAACGCCGCGCGCAGCTAGCTCGTTGCCGCTCCATTCCAGTTGGCCACGGATCTTCGGGATCGTCGCCCCGAAGATCGTCAGTCGATCGCCATCCACAGCGCCCGCGAATGTCGGGCGACTCAGTGGACCACTCACCGACGCGTTCACCGCCACACTGCCGCTCAATCCATCGCGCAGTGGTCGTGGCGTCAGCGGCGCCAGCTTCGCAACATCGCCGAGTGTGATCTCAGCGGTACCGCCCACCGTCTCGCCGTGCGCCAGCGTCAGAGCGATGTGCGCCTGATTCTCCGCCGTTTGCTTGACTGTGCCGTTGAGGCGCAGCTCGTCCTTGGCGATGGCGAGATCCGCAGTCCAGCGCGCGGGGGACGGCTCGCTCTGCTCGATACGCGGCGCGAGCGTTCCTTCGCCCGCCACCGTCAGAGCCAACGGGTCAAGTGTACCGGTGACTTGTGCGCTACCGCGCGAGAGCACCGACCAATCGCGAGGCGGCTGATCGAGGTAGCCGATCTGCGTGGCATCGAGATCCCGCCACGCAACCTGCCCCGTCGCTGGCACCGTGCCGCCGACAGTGAGCGCGAAGCTCGCCCGCGCACTGCCGCCCCACGCGGTGATCTCCGCATCCGCCAAGGTGAGTTCCCGACCCTTGCGCGTGAACGTGCCGTGCAGATCGCCGACCGCCAGCCCATGCACCGTCGTCTGATCGAGCCGCACGTCGGCCTCGACCAGCGGGTCGAACAGCTCGCCACGCAGCGACGCATCGGCGCGAGCTGTGCCGGCAATCTCCCCCAGCGGTTCGAACACCAGGCCGAGGATGTCGAACGGCAGCTCCGCCGTAATGTGATGACGTGTATCCGGCGGCGGAGATTCGTTCACCGCGCGGACGTGGAGGCGATCGCCGTCAACCGTCCACTCATGGAGGAAGAACTGGTCGTCTT
This sequence comes from Deltaproteobacteria bacterium, assembly GCA_016178705.1. NCBI lineage: Bacteria > Pseudomonadati > Myxococcota > Myxococcia > Deltaproteobacteria bacterium. The sequence goes on from JACOST010000001.1 coordinate 45,444, forward strand.
TCACGCCCGCATCGAGATGCACGCGCGCGACGTCGAGGTGGTGGGCGGCACGCTCGACCTCGGCCGCATCGCAATCGACGACGAACAATACGTACGGCCGCGCCGCGTCCATCGACACGCGGCCGGTCACCAACGCCGTCTTGGCGGCAGCCGTCGCTCCTTTTCCGCCAACTGGGAATTGCACCGTGACATCGTCGATGCGATCGGCCACCACTAGGAACGGAAGCACGCGCGGGGCCGCGAGCGGCCCTGGTGCGTGCGGCTTCTTCTTTGACTTGGGCAGTCGGCCCGCATCGAAGAACACCCCCTCCGCCGTCAACGACGCTACCGGTTGGCGGGCCCGCAGGCTTTCTCCGATGCGCAGAGTGGCGTCGACTTCCCGCGCCGTAAGCGTGGGCCGTTCCGTACCGATACGAGCGTCGCGAATGTGAATTCGCGGCGGCAACAGCGACAGCTCGATCGCACCGATGCGGGCGGGGACTTCGAACACGTCCGCCAGCACCGCCTCGACGCGCCGCGTTCCCCATTCGATCAGCGAGTCCCGCGCGGCCCACAGCGCCAGCACGCCGAGCGCGAACGCGACGAGACCCATCCCAAGCAACCAGCGCACGACCCGCACAGTGTGGAGGAGGTACCGACAATCGCGCGGCGCCGCAAATGGCCGCCCGTGGTCGACATCCGGCACATTCCTTCAGCTGACGTGCGAATCACCTCGCTGCGCTCACCCCATCCCGAGACCGTATCGCTCATTGCTCTCGATACGCCGGCTATCGTAGTAGTGGCACGCGCGGCGAATTCGACTGCGGCATGGTCTGCGGTGTACGACATCGAGTGATCGAAGCGTTGGCTCAAGGCCCGTGACTGAATCATCCGACTTGCACACCCGCGGACGCATTGCCGAGATAGTCTGGGCGTGTGTTCTTCTCGCGATCGCTCTGGTCTATGCCGCGGCCGCGCACGGCCTGTGGCCCTCACTCACGACCGAAAGCGCGGACACCTGGGCCCATCTCGCGGTCATCCGGCACACGATTGAGCGCGGCTGGTTTCCCGGCGACCCGTTTTATGCCGGATTGCCGACGCCGCCTTACTACTCGCTCGCCCACATCCTTGCCGCCAGTGTCAGCGCGCTGAGTGGGCTCCCGCCGCTCGATGTGTTGCTGCTGGCACCATACGTCACCGCGCCGCTCGTCGTCGCGGCAGAGTTCGCATGGCTCCGCGCGCTCTCATCTGACACACGCCTTGCGGCAATCGGGGCCGGGGTGACGTTGCTGATACGCGCGCCCGGACCCGCCTGGGCGGTGCTGTCGTATCCGCGGGCCATCGCGCTCGCCCCTCTGGCGCTCGCACTCATGTGGCGCCGCCGCGCGCATGAGTCGAACTCCATTCCGTACGACGTCGCCGCAGGCTGCGCCCTCGGTGTCTGTCTCGTCACCCACTTGTTCGTCGGCGGGATCGCCATGCTCGCGGTCGGCGTGCTTGATTTGGCACATCGGCGCCCCGCGCCTCGCTCGCAACGACACATCATCTTGATCTGGGCAATAGGGTTGCTGGTCGCGGCACCATGGCTACTCAATTTCATCGACGCTTGGTACCACCGCCCACGTGAGATCGCCCACGTCTTCCGCGACAGCTGGGACAACTACACTCAATCGATCGGCCCGGTTACCCTTACGATGCGATCGCCGACGGCAATGTTTGCCGCGCTTCCCGCGCCGCTCTGGATTCCGGCCGGGGCAGGGCTGATCTTCAGTTTGCTGCGCTGGCGACGCGGCCGTGCAACTATCGCGGATCGCTATGCGTTGTATGCCACCGCCGTGGCCCTGCTGCTGCTGTTGACGCCGCTATACGGATGCGTCGTGCTGCTGGCCGCCGCATGGGCCGATCGAGTCGTGCTCCTGATGCCCTTCTCGTTGCTCATCGGAATCGGAGTGTGCGGCGCCACCGAATCCATTCGCGACCGTTGCCGCGACCGTCGTCGGTGGCTACCTGGACGGCTCGCGCTCGCGGCAGGTATACTGTTTGTCGGCTCGTGGATTGGAATCGCAACGTATCGAACAGCTCTCTGGGACTACGCGATGACACGCACCTTCTCTGGCCCGCTGGCCCGTCAGGATTGGCAACCGATCGCCAAAGCGGTCGCGAACGGAAGCGCCCCCTGTACCGTCGCGTCCGATCCGTGGACATCGTACTTGCTCCCCTACTATCTCGGCTGCAACGTGCTCATCATGCTGCCGGAGCACGGCTCGCCCTACGCCGATCACGTCGCGCGGCAGCGTTTGGCGTATCGCATCTATGATCCGTCGACGCCGATGTCCGATGTGAAGATCATGCTCGATGCATACGACACCACCGCCGTCATCATCGATCTTCATCGCCAATGGCCGCACGAGGAGAGTGCGCAAGCCGTCGCCCGTCGCTTCCGGCAATCGCCACTGTTCGAAGATACGGGATGCTGCGAGGATTGGCGCATCTTCCGCTATCACTCGCAAGCCATCGATTGAGCGCACGGCGACTGGAACCTCAGCGACGTGGATGCTAGTGTGCGCCGCCGTCTCGCGGTCGTCGCATTCTACCTGATGCGGCAATACTGCCGCGGAGACCGACGAGAGAACGGATGGCAACCAAAACCTCCCGCGGCAAGCGCCGCGACACGCCGCGTAGCGCCGGGACTTCGCTCACCCGCCTCACTATCCTGGATGCGTTCCATGGTTGGGTGATTCCGGCGCTGACCGCACCGGCTGCCTTGGTCCTGTATGTCCTTTACAACATCGAAGCGCTCGATCGTGCTCCGGCAGTCATCGCGCTCTCGTTGTTAACGCTGGCGACTGTGCTGTGGGCGGGGCTCCGCGCCTTCATCAGCGAACGGACCAGCACCCGCCTGGCGCTGCTCCTCGCGGCCTATGCGATCGTCTGGGCGGCCACTACCACCATTCCCCTCGTCGCCACCATCGACCCGGGTGCACCGTTGTTCACCGAGCAACTGCAAGAACACGACACCACCAAGCTTCCGCTCGAAGGCCGCCCCGGCGCCTATCGCTTGGTCGTGCAAGGCGTGTTCGGCCCCAGCCAAACGAAGAGCGCGCGACAAGCCCACTACCGACTGGGTTTCGCCGCAGGCGACGCGCCGGCGCAAACCCTAGAAGGCGACTTCACCGAGCGCTACATGCAGCAGCGCCTCGGCCGCCGCGGTAGCACCACGGTGCGCGAACTCCACACCGAGCGACTCCACGATATTCAAGTGGCCGGCGACAAGCCGGTCAGCGTGACGCTCTCCGACATCGCTCCGGCCGACACCATCACGTCCGTCACGCTGCAGCTCTACCCCGATCGCTTCCCCGTGATTCTGTTAGCGGGTCTCGGTCTGCTGCTCACTTGCGGCGCGGTGGTGATCGACGCCTGGAGGCCGCGCGGCGAGTCGGAAGGGTTGCTGACGACACTCACCCTGGCAACAGTGCTGTCGATCGCTTCGCTGAGCCTGTGGGGCGGGGCGCATCCGGGCTTCGGCCAGCTCGCGGGCGACGCGTTGGGCGGCAGTGTCGTGGGCACGATCGTGGCGCTGGCGCTGGCGCGGGTGGCCCGTCCCCTTATTCACCGCCTGCCGGCAGCCCCGTAACCTGTCGCGGCCTGATCACGATGCGAAGTGTACATTGGCGGCTCGTCGTGTTCGCGGCAGTCGCGCACGCTGCGCTTTCAACCACCAGTGCGCACGCACACAGCAGCGATGCGGCGCCACCATCGTTCGCACCGGTCGCCAAGGTCGCCCGCCCCGCGGTCTGTCACATCTTCGCGGCGCAGGGCGCGCGGCCGAGCGCTGGCGGCGAACCGCTCGAAGAGTTTTCCCGCCGCTTCTTCGGTGAGGCGCCACCGCGCAACGCACCCCGCCGCAGTTTGGGCAGCGGGTTCATCATCAGTGCCGACGGCTACATCGTCACCAACGCGCATGTGATCCGCGACGCCACGCTCATTCGCGTCCGCCTCGCGGACAAGGAAGAGTACGACGCCAAGCTGATCGGCAGCGATCCGAAGACCGATGTCGCACTGATCAAGATCGAACCGCGCGGTACACTCCCGACGGTACGGCTGGGTAGCTCCGCCGCGCTCGAAGTCGGCGACTGGGTGGTCGCCATCGGCAATCCGTTCGGGTTGGCACAAACCGTGACCGCCGGCATCGTTAGCGCCGTCGGGCGCGTGATCGGTGCCGGGCCGTACGACGACTTCATTCAAACCGACGCGTCGATCAATCCGGGAAACTCCGGCGGTCCGCTGCTCAACCTGGACGGTGAAGTGATCGGCATCAACAGCGCGATCTTCAGCAAGAGCGGCGGCAATGTCGGGATCGGATTTGCGATTCCGATCGATCTCGCGCGCCGCATCATCGATCAGTTGCGCGAGCACGGCAAAGTCGTCCGCGGCTGGCTCGGCGTCAGCATTCAGGAGATGACTGCGGATCTCGCCAAGTCGTTCGGCTTCGATCGTCCGCACGGTGCCCTGATCGCTGATGTCATCCCCGGCGGACCCGCCGAGCGCGGCGGGTTGCAACGCGGCGACGTCATCATCGAGTACCAAGGTCACGCGGTGCTCGATTCGCAACACTTTCCGACCCTGGTGGCCGACACGCCCGTGGGCTCGCACGCGGAGGTCAAGGTGCTCCGCCATGGGGAGGAGAAGAGCCTCACCGTCGCCGTGGCGCAACTGCCCGAGCCCAAGCCGCAAGTCCGCGCAGCAACGGATAGCGACTGGGGCCTCGCGATCGCCGACCTCACGCCGAACCTGGCGCGCCGCCTCGGCCTGCCGACACAGCGGCGCGGGATAGTCATCACCACGGTCGCGCCCACCAGCGCCGCCGCTGAAGCCGGCGTGCAATCCGGCGACATCATCCGTGAAGCGAATCGCCACGAGGTGAGCACGGTGCGCGAGTACCGTACGGCGATTGCGGGGGCGACGGACAGTTTACTGCTGCTGTTGCAGCGCGGTGAGTTCTCGTCCTACGTTGCGCTCCGGCGCGAGTAGCTCCGCCACCTACTCGCCGTCGGGCTGCAGCGCGGTGGGCGGAATCAGCGACTGCACGCCGTCCGGTGGGGTCCAATAGAGGCGGACGGCTGGATGCGCGCCGGCAACCGCGCGAAGAGTGATCACAACCGGCGTCGCTTGCTCCATTTGAAGCTCGATCCCCTTCCCTTCCCAACCCTCGGTTTCGATCTCCATCTGCTGGCCAGCGATCTGCAGCTGAGTGGCCGCCTCGCGCACTTCAAGGCGCACGCCGTACGTCCCGGCGATCGGCGGCACGATTCGACCCGACCAGCGCACGCGCATGCTAGCCAAACGTCCATTCAGCAGACCGCCGGTGAACGCGGTTGGAATCGTATGCATCATCAGCGCGGGATCGATCGTGCACAGAGTGACGGCCTCGCCGTTCGCTTGCTCGCCGTTGTAGTCCGCTCGCAGCCCGACCGCTGGCGCCGCCCCACAGTCGCTCGTCGATTCCACCGATACCACACCGACCGTCGCCATCGAGTCGGGATTCCGCAGGTTGGGGTCGCGATGGATCGCCGTCGTGTAGTGTGGGCACACCGTCGCAACCAGGGCCGGCAATTGCTCCGACTCGTGCGTGCCTTGGGTGATCCAATATCTCGGCGCGTGCTCGTAGCCATCGCGGACATCGAGCGCTGCCGCAAGCGAGGTGGCACGTCCGCCGGTCGCGTGCGCGGTCAGCCAGACGTAGTCGGACGGGCCGAAGGCGTTGCTAACGTCGGTCGTCAGCAGCACCACGCGTACCCCCGCGGGCACTCGATGAATCGCGTCGAGCACGGTGTTCTCTGGCACCACAAACGCATCTTTCACGACCGGGCTATCGAGGAGCCGCTGCATTTCGGCGACGTTGAAACACAGCGCCGCCGCTACGGTCGCCCCCGCCACTGTTGTTCCGATCCACTGCGGCACTCGGGGCCAGCGCACCCAATCGTCGACCAGCAGACCGATGAGCGTGAACAGCGGCACCAACAGAACAAAGCAGCGCGAGACGTTCAGATTGGTCGGAATGACCGCCAGCGCCGCGAACGGCAGCGCGAACGCAACGAACGTGAGTCGCCGCAACGGATCGCGCCAACGCCGCATGCCGTTCAGCAGCGCGAGAGTCGCCAGCGCAGCGGTCACCGGATCCAGCATCGCGTGTCGTGGAATGTTGACCCACGCGATTTCGTCGCCCGTCGTGACGAATGCGGCCCAGCCGTCGCGGGCCCGTTTCATCATCGGGCGGATGAGGTCGACCAGGGGACGCTGCTCGGCTACGGCTTCTTTCCATCCGTCACCGTGTCGCCGGATCGCCTCCGAAAAAATCTCACTGCCATGGTAGACCGTCGCCACCACACCCGGACTGAGCAGGACCGCCCACACGGCAGCACCAAGGACGAAGTGTCGCACGGCGGCGCCCGACAGCCTGGCGTGGCGCCACGCGGACAGCGCGAGCAGCGCCGAACTTGCGGCAAGCAGTAAGGGAAAGACCCGATAGCCTGTATAGGCATAGAACAGATCAGCACTGACGACCGAAAGCAGGAAGACGTCGACACGTCGGCGCTGTTGCACAACCCGCACGAACAACCACAGCGTCAGCGCCATGATCGACAACGGGAAGAAAATCTCGTCGGCAAAGCGCGCGGCGGCGGCGGCCCAGCGACAGCCGGCGAGCAACACCGCGGCGGTCCAGGCAGCGGGCAACGCGATCAGGCGTCGGAGCGCGAGGAACAGGAATACCGGAGCGAGCACCCCACCCAGAACGAACGGCGCACGCAAGGCTTCCGACGTCAGCCCGAAGAGATAGAAACTGAGCGCCGGGAGCAGATTTGTCAGCGGGAACTCGAGCGGCCAGCGCCAGTCGCGATAGAAGCCATAGCCGAGATAGCCGGTCTGGATTTCCTCGAAGCCAAACGCATCGGGCGGCGGATATTGCGTGATCCGCCACAAACGAAATGCCAGCGCAACGATCGCGATGGACAGCAGCGCGAACCAGTCGACTCGCCGCCATGGCGGTGCCGGCTGCGCGTCGGGATCGCGATCGCCCAGTAACGCCGCGACGGCGAGCCAACCGACGCCACCCAACCACCACCACCCACCGGTAGCCAATTCGCGACTCTCCGCGAAGTAATGGTTTCCGACGCTGGCGGTAGCAAGGCCGAGCCCGATCACCGCGTACCACAGCAACAGTCGCCAGCGCACAGCGCGCCTATAGCAGCCTGCGCGGCATGAGGTCACGCGTACCATATCCGATGATTCACTGGCGCACCCCACGCGCATGCGACATTGACCGCAGCCGGACGGCTGTGTACAGCGAAGACGGACATAAACAGACGATGCGTATCGGACGATGGGCCGCGCTGACGGTCGTGCTCGTGGGTGTGCTGGGGTGGTACACGTGGTCGCGGCCCGGGCCCAATCTGTTGCTCATCACGGTAGACGCCCTTCGCCCGGATCGCCTGTCGTGTTACGGCGGCTCGATCCAGGTCGCGACGCTCAATCGACTAGCCGCGGAGGGCGTGCTCGTGCGCGACGCGGTGACGGACGTGCCGTGGACGACACCGGCGTTGGCGACGATTCTGTCCGGCGTCGACGTCAGTCGGCATCGGCTACGCCTGCCCGAGCAAGCGCTCGCGGATGGTTTCGAAACCCTCGCGCAGCGCTTGCAGCAAGCCGGATGGAATACCGCTGCGGTCGTGGGGGCGTATCCCGCGGATCGCAGTACCGGGCTGGCGCGCGGCTTCGCGTACTACGACGACCGCTACAATGCGCCGATGGAGTATCCGCTCGCGCGCGTCTCGCGCGTACCGCGGCGGCACTTCGACGATCTTGATGCCGCTCGCGAGTATCATGCGCGCAAGGTCGTCGCGGACAGCTATCGTACCGACGGCGCCGTCACGGACGCGGCGACCGCGTGGCTCGCTCGTCATGGAGGCGGTCGCTTTTTTTTGTGGGTTCACTACTTCGGCGCTCACGAGAAGCGCGATCAGCGGCACGCGATCGGGGTTGAGATCGAGACCCTGCTCAACACCTATCCGCAAGCGGTGGAACGCGTCGATGACGAGATCGGTCAGCTGCTCGCCGCGCTCGCTCAGCGCGGCTGGACCGATCGCACGTTGGTCGTCGTGCTCGGCGACCACGGACAGAGCCTCATGGAGCACGACGCTCTCGGTCATGGCGCGGACCTCTACGAACCCAGTCTGCGCGTACCATGGCTCATGCGATTTCCCGCTCGGCTTGCGCCCGGGCAGCAGATCGCCAAGGCTCGTACGGTGGATGTGGTACCCACCGTCACCGCGCTATTGGGAGTCGCCGCGCCCGCGGCGGCAATGGGTCGCGATGTGTTCGCCGAACCTGCCGCTGGCGACGCGTATGCCGAAACCTATCTGCCGGCAACCGCTGTGCTGAGCACGACCGTGACCGACGGCGACACCGCGGTGCGTCTCGGCTTCGTGCGGCGCGCCTGGCGCAGTGCGCCGTGGAAGTTCATTCGCAGCGAGCCGTCGCCGCTGCTCGACACCAAGTCACCACCGCCGGTGCCCGAGACAGTCCGCACCCAGAATGTGCGCGAGGAACTCTACAATCTCGACAGCGATCCGGCGGAGACCACCAACGTCATCGCGACGCAGCCGCAGATTGCCGAGCAGTTGCGGCAACGGCTGCAGGCGCATGTTGCCGCGGGAGGTGCGTAGTGGCGACGGCGCGCAAGATTCTCGTGGTGTTCGGCACGCGTCCGGAAGCGATTAAGCTCGCCCCCGTGATCGCGGCGCTGCGAACCGTAGCCGACGTACACGTGTGCGTCACCGCGCAACACCGCCAGATGCTCGATCAAGTGCTGCGCGCATTTGCGATTCAGCCAGACCGCGATTTGAACGTCATGCGCGCCGGGCAGGATCTCACCGACATCACGGCGGCTGTACTCAGTGGCATCCGCGATGTTCTCGCCGACGAGCGGCCCGATCTCGTTGTCGTGCAGGGCGATACCACCACGACGATGGCGGTGGCGCTGGGGGCATTCTACGCCCGCGTACCGGTGGCTCACGTCGAGGCCGGCTTGCGCACCGGCGATCCGGCAAGTCCGTTTCCCGAAGAGATCAATCGCCGAGTCACAACGGTGCTCGCCGACCTCCACTTCGCACCAACCAACGGGGCGCGCGATAACTTGCTCGCGGAAGGCATCGCCCCCGATCGCATTACCGTGACCGGCAACACCGGGATCGATGCGCTGCTGGCGACGACGGGTCGCCTGGCGCGCGGCGAGATCGCGGTACAGCTACCGGACGCAGTGGAACAAGTCAGCCGTGGTCGCCGCATGATTCTCGTCACCGGCCATCGTCGTGAGAGCTTCGGCGCGGGCTTCCTGAACATTTGTCGCGCCCTCCGACAAATCGCCGCGGAACATCCAGACGTCGCCCTGGTGTATCCGGTGCACTTGAATCCCAACGTCCGCGAGCCCGTCCACCGTTTGTTAAGTGGTGTGCCGAGCATCGCGCTCATCGAGCCGCTCGACTACTTGCCGTTCGTCGCATTGATGCAGCGCGCGGTGATTCTCCTCACCGACTCCGGAGGCGTACAGGAAGAAGCGCCGTCGTTGGGCACGCCGGTGCTAGTGATGCGCGAGAAGACCGAGCGGCCGGAGGGCATCACCGCGGGGGTGGCAACCTTGGTGGGCACGGATCCGGCGCGGATTTGCGGCGAGGTCGATCGCTTGCTGCGCGAGCGTTCGGCAGGCGCGCAATCGTCAGCGAAGGCGAACCCCTACGGCGACGGTCGTGCCGCCGAGCGCATCGCGACGGCGGTGGCTGCCTATTTTGCCACGCACCCGAGCGTGTGATGGCGTCGATCTGCGTTCTCGGGCTCGGCTATGTCGGCTTGCCGACTGCGGCGTTGCTCGCCGCGGCCGGCCATCGTGTGCTGGGCGTTGACACCGACCCCCGCGTGTTGGCGCGACTCGCGAACGGTGAACCGCACATCGACGAACCTGGTTTGGCAACCGTGGTGCGCGCGGCGCTGCAGTCCGGCCACCTGCGTCCCGCCGCGCGTCCCGAAGCCGCAGAGATCTTCGTCATCGCGGTGCCAACACCGCTGCAACGCGGCGAGGGGTTGCCCCGTGCGGATCTCGCTGCGGTGCGCGGCGCGGCGGAGTCGATCGTGCCGGTTCTGCGGAAAGGCAATCTGGTGTTGCTCGAATCGACCTCGCCGCCCGGGACCACGCGCGACGTGCTGGCTCCGGTGCTCGAACGATCCGGGCTGAGCGCCGAACGCGACCTCGATGTCGCGTACTGTCCGGAGCGCGTGATCCCGGGCAACATTCTCAAGGAGTTACTTGCCAACGTCCGCATCGTCGGCGGGCTCACATCACGCGCGGCCGAGCGCGCCGCCGAGCTTTACCGCACCTTCGTTGACGGCGAGATCATCTGCACCGACGCGATGACAGCGGAGTTGGTGAAGCTGATGGAGAACACCTACCGCGACGTCAACATCGCGCTCGCCAATCAGCTCGCGCGCATGGCCGAGGACCTCGATGTCGACGCGTGGCGCGTCATCGAGCTTGCCAATCGCCATCCCCGTGTTCATCTGCACCAGCCGGGACCGGGTGTGGGCGGTCATTGCATCGGCGTCGATCCCTGGTTTCTGGTGGAGAAGCTCCCCGAGGCGACACGCCTCTTACGCGTGGCGCGGGAGCTCAACGACGGCGTGCCAAAAGTGATGACCGATTGGGCCATCGACCTCGTGCGCGATGTCACTCGGCCAAAGATCGCGCTACTCGGCCAGGCATACAAGGGCGATGTGGACGATGCGCGCGAGTCCCCTGCCGTCCGCGTACGCGATCTGCTCGTCGCCCGCGCTGGCGCCCAAGTGGCGACTCATGACCCTCACGTCGGTGATCATCGCGATGTCGCGGCGCTGCACCGCTGCGTAGACGGCGCACATCTGATCGTTCTGCTCACACCACACGCGGCCTACCAGCAACTGGATCCCGTCGACATAGCCCAACGAATGGCGCGGCGCGTGATCCTCGACACTCGTGGCTGCGTGAATCGCACGGCGTGGCGGGCGGCGGGATTTCGCGTCGAGGTGCTGGGCGCCTCACCGCGCCCACGCTGACGTTTGTTGTGGAACAAGAGGAGGCGGAGGCATCGCCGTTAGCCGGCGGCGATGCCTCCGTTGAGACGAGGAAGCATCAGGTCGGGGGGACGACCTGTTACCCGATACCAGAGCAGCTCTCGTGCCGCGGGCAAAACGCCCAACTGCCAGGATCGGCCTCCAAGCGTGGGAGCCATCAAACTAACGAAACCGGCGCTTTCGCTACTTCGACGCCGGAGAGCCAAACGAAAAAGGCGGGGCCGTCGCCGACCCCGCCTCTCCGCGGACAACAGCTCCGTCCGAATCACGTACCGGAGGCAATCAACTCGGCGATGGTAAAAAATTCTTCCGTCATGCCGGACTTCTCTCCCTGATTGAAGTACCACCCCTGTTCACCGGGGAACTTGTTGCTCGGCAACGCCGCGCGCGTCGCATGGCTGAGCTGCATGTCCACCATGGTGATGCTGGGCTGGAAGGGCATCTCGTCCGGGTACTCGACGCCGTAGCTCGGCGTCGCGCGTTTGCGGAACGACCACTGGTTGACCCACACCTTCCACAGGTGACCGGAGCGATCAAACATATCGCTGAAGGCAATCAGGTAGCTCTCCTGATCGAGGAAGATCAGCCGCTTGCCGTACGCGTATTGCGGCAGCTTCGAGACGCCTTCAATGACCCAGACTTTGCGCTTCTCCCAGTTGTCGCAGAAGATGAAGTCGCCACCGTTGTCGCAGTACTTGACCGGAAAGTTGTCGGAGTGGAACGAGGCGAGTATTTCCTTCTCGCCGAGAAATTTCCAATCGAACCACGGGATCTGTCCGGCGTAGCCGCCATAGCTGTCGACATCCGTGTCCTGGCCGAACAGCGCGTCGGAACGCTGCGCGCTCGACAAACGGCGCACCCGACGCAGGGTCGGCAAGTAGAGCCACGTATCGTCCTGACGATCGGGACTGAGGTAACGGATGCTGGTAGAGCCGATGCCCTTGAGGTCGAAGGGTTCCAGGATGGGATGCAGCGAACTCTTGCCGCGCACTTGATCCGGGTTGGGCCGTTCCGGCTTCGGATCGACGATGATACGGCCGTTGTACAGCAGGGTGCGGAGGTGATCGAGCAGGAAGTGTCGTTCCACCCCCATCGGTCCGTCGGCGACTGGACCGGTGTCGGCGTCGAAGTTACGCAGGTCTTCGTCATCGGTGACGAAGGGCTTGTACTCGTAGTTCCACATCAGCTTCAGAGCGTACTGTGGGTCGTTGGCATCGAGGTTCGGGAATGGTAGTCCGGCGACGTGCCCGACCAGCGAGCGCCCGTCGGGCGCAAGCTTCACCTGCCCGGAGTACTTCTCGGTCGCTTCGCGAAACGCCTTGTTCCACTCGACCTTCTTGTACGGGACGATCTTCATCTGCATGCCGTGCTGCACGCACCACTCAATCCCGGGTGAGATGAGATCCTTGATTTTTTCGATGTTGTCCTTGGTAATAGTCTCGCCCGGAACGACATCGGCACGGCTCGGTCCAGCACACACCAGGAGCGCCGCGGCGAGGATGGCTAGCGCCGACACCTTTACACGAACGATCATGTAGTCCTCCATTGGTTGCGGTATGCGTTCGGGCGCGTACCGAAGCGGTTTCGAGCTTTACGTTGCGTCGTGAGCCAAGTCAACGCAGTATCCAACGTGGAGCAACGTCTGCGCACTGCCCGCGGCCGGTGGATGCCAACGTTCGCCGAACTATTCGACCCGCAGTTCCACACGACGATTCTGCGCCCGACCCGAATCCGTGCTGTTGTCCGCCACCGGATGGGTCTTGCCGAAGCCGACGGTGCTCAACTGCTCTGGCGGCACGCCGCCATTGACGAGGTAGCGGTACACCGCTTCGGCGCGCCGGATCGACAGCGCTTGGTTGTACTCGTCGCTGCCGATCGAGTCGGTGTATCCCTCGACGACGACCTTCACGCCAGGGTTGGCGAGCAACGTGTTGCGGGCTTCATCGAGCACCGGCGACGACTCGGCGCGGACGATGCTCTTGTTGAAGTCGAAGGTGATGCCGCGCAACACGATGCGCTTGCGTGTAATCGGTGGCCCAGGAGGCGGCACTTCCACGGCTGGCGGCGGCGGCGGCGCGCTGGCGACCTGCTCGCCGGGATCCAAGAACAGGTAGCCGGCGATGCCACACAGGACGGCCATGCCCGCACCCAAGCCCACCGTCCACGCGGCGTAGTTGTGATCGTCGCGAACGCAGTTCTGCTGGCTCTCGGATCCGGTCGTGGTGGTGGCACACGAATGGCCCGGGATGTTATCCGCGATGGCGTACCCGCCCCCGGCGCCGGCGGCGCCACATACGGCCGCGGAGATCCAGGTCCACTTGCCTACCGGCTTGTTCCACGAAGGCTTCTGCATCGTGGCGCACGCGCTCTGCATCAGCAGCGCCGCTATGAGGATTACTGCCCAGGATCGCCGTCGCATGTTGTCTCCCCTCCGACCGTCAGCCGTGCACAACCCGGCTAGCGCAAAGCCTTCTAGTCTTGGAGCCGCGCGCGGGTCAAGCCGAGGGTGCCGATTCCGCGGCGCGCAGCGGTTCACGGAGCTGACGTGGAACGCTGACGCGAAAAGTCGAGCCGACGCCGACCTGACTCTCCACGCCGACAGTGCCGCCCAACATCTCCGCCAGGCGGCGCACGATGTACAACCCCAGCCCTACCCCGCCGTGCGTCCGGCTATCGGCCGAATCGACTTGCCGAAACATATCGAAAATGTTGGGCAACGACTCGGGCGGAATCCCTCGGCCAGTGTCCCGCACCAGGATTTCGATCGCGTTGTCGATCTCGCGCGCGGCGATATCGATCCGTCCTTCCTCGGTGAACTTCAGTGCGTTGTCGAGCAGATTGCGGACGATCAACTTAAGTTTGCCGCGATCCGTGTGCAGCGCGCGCATGCCGTTGACCGGCTGCCAGTGCACGGCCGCTGCCGCCTTCGCCAGCCGCGGGGCGACTTGCGCTTGCAATTCCCCGAACAGCTCCCCAAGCGCGAATTGTTCCCGGGCGAGGCCGACTTCGCCGCGTTCGAGTCGGCTGAGATCGAGGGTGGCGTTGATGAGTTCGAGCAGTTGCTGCGATTGTGCCAGGACGCGGTCGAGCGTCTCGGTTTGTTGCGGCGTCACCGCGCCGAACTGCGCATCGCGCAGCAAGTCGGTGTAGCCGATGATCACGTTCAGCGGTGAGCGGAGCTCGTGCGACATGGTGGCCACGAAGTCCGACTTCAAACGATTGGCGGCGTGCAGCGCATCGAGAAGCCGTGCATTCTCGAGCGTCGTTGCCGCATGATACGCGATCCCTTCGGCGAGTCGCACGCTGTCGTCGGAGAAGGCCAGTTCTCGCCGACGCGCGAACACCAGCAACGCCAGAAAAGTCTGATCGCGGCGGATAGGAAGATAGAGTACGTGCTCAATCCCCCAGCGCTCCATCATCATGGCAGCGAGAGGTTTCGCGGCTGCGGCGCGGCTGAACTGGCGGGCCTCGGCGGTGAAGACCGGAGCCGTCTGGGGCTCAAACTCAAGGCCCTCGATCTCCAGGCGCTGTTCCTCATCGAGGCCGTGCACATGGGCCACGCGGAAACGACTCTGCTCGGCGTCATGGATCACGATAGCGGTGATGTCGGCATCGAGCAGGAGCGCTGACTCCTCGGCCAAGCTGCGGCGCAGCGCTGGGTCGCCGAGCTTTGCGTGCAAGGTTTGCGCGAACGTCAACAAATGCGCAGTCGCCCGTGCTTCGACGCGCTCTCGGTCGCGCAGCCGCGCGTTTTCGATGGCGAGGACCGCCTGGGCCGCGAAAATCTGCGCCCACTCGGCCGATTGGGCGTCGAAGCGCTCAGGGTTCACGCGATCCAGCAGCGCCAGTGCCCCAAGAATCTGGTCACCGTCGAACAGCGGGATCACCATCCAAGCGCACATGCCGACCTGCGCCACCGGATGATTGCGCCACTCGGACTCCTCAATGCGATTGACGTAGACGGGGCGCTTCTCCTCGAACGCCCGCGTGCTCAGCGCTTGCGGATCGAACAGCGGGACACTCCAGGTGCGAAATTCTTCCGCCCACTCGCCGCTGGCCCCACGGCCTACCAGCATGTCACCCTCGCGATACCACAGATAGACACACGAGACATCGAACAGATCGCGACAAATGCCCGCGATCTGCGCCGACGTGTGGTCGAGTCCGTGCGAACCGTGGAGCGCGGGCGCAACCGCCGTCAGCGCATGCTGGAACGCCGCCAAGCGCTGGGTTTGCAGCAACAGCGTCTGGCGTTCGCTGTCAACGCGCTGGCGCTCGGTGACATCACGCCCGATGCTCTGGACGTAGATGGGGCGGCCATCCCTCTGGATCACCCGCGTGTACAACTCGATCTCGTGGCGCGATCCATCACGCGCAACCAGCGGCACGACGTGCGGCTGCTGCACTGCAACGCCAGCCAAAAGCTCGCTGCGGAATTGCATCGCGGTTGGCCGAAAGTCGGGCGCGACCAGGTGCGAGAGGTGGAGGCCGCGCTGCAGATCAGCGGCGGCGTATCCCGCCAACGCCAGGGCGGCCGGGTTGGCGCCGATGAAGTATCCATTGAGGTCGGTTTCGATAATCAGGTCGGTGGCGTTCTCGAACAGATCGCGGTAGCGCGCTTCTGACGCGCACATCTCAGCCGCCAGCCGAGTGGCCTCGCGTTGGCGGTCACGTTCCTCCGTCACGTCGATCACCACGCCGAGCGCCGCCGGACGGCTGTCGTACTGAATACAACTGAAGCTCGCCCGCGCCTGGACTTCACGCCCGTCGCGTCGTGACACGCGCAACAACGTTTCGAACGGCCCGCGTTGCCCCGACAACAGGTCGGCGAGGGCGCGCTCGGCTTCTGCTAGGTCTTCGGGCCGGTACAGCTTGTTGTGTGATTGCCCGATGAGCTCCTCGCGCGAGTAGCCTAGCATCCGCGCGGTCGCTTCGTTGGCGAACACAAACCGGTCGTCTTGGTACACCAGCACGCCCGCGACCGCCCCTTCGGTGAGCGAGCGGTACTTTTCTTCCGATTCCGCTAACGCAACCTGTTGCGCGTACAGGCCCCGCCGATGTCCATCCACCAAGGTGGCGCCAACGATACACAGCATCGCTCCGACCAGCGGCGCAACGATGATGTTCGGTCCGGCGCCCACCATCACGCCGGTGATCATGCCTGCCAGCGTGTAGCCAGCAAGCGTGTACGCCGCGGCCGCCGCCTGCCACACCGGGGCCCACGGAAATACCAGCGCGGTGCCCGCGAGCTTCAGCGCCAGCGCGAGGGAGATCCCTGCGACGTTGGCTTGGGGAAGGAACAATTCCGACAAGACCAACGTGGTGAAGATCATATCGAGCAGCAGCAGGGTTCTTTCAACATGGCGACGTGCCGCGCGCAGTCGCAAGAGAAAGGCGCCGCCGAACGGGATGGCGGTTTCGACGGCGTAGAGCACCTGACCACTGATCGTGTGCGTGCCGAGCGCAACCACCAGGACATTGTAGAGCGCGACCATGGCCGCTGCGGTAATCAGCGCGCCTGGGGCGCGTTGGATCAACTGCTCCCGCCGGTGCTGAGCGAACGGCGTCCCGCCGCGAACGGTGAAAGTTGTCATTGGAAAGTGTTCGATTATAAGGTGCCTCGCCGGCCCCGGCAATGGAAAACTCTGCTGCCCCAGCCGCCCACTCGCGGGCCGCACTTGACGACAGTCGCAACATTGTAATATTGGTCACTTGCACAATAATCAGATGCACCGCGCGACCAGCACGCCACAGCCGATTCGAAGGACGCCCGGCCGCCGCAGCAGCGCCGAGGCGGCTCAGACTCGCATCCGCCTGCTCCGGCGCGCCGAGCAGGTCTTCGCCCGCAAGGGATACGGCGCGACCTCGCTGCGTGAATTGGCTCGCGCCAGCGGCGTACGCATGTTCACTATCCAGCACCACTTCGGCTCGAAACGTCGTCTATACGAAGAGATTCTCCGACAGTGGGACCGCGACGTCGAGCAGATCGTGGCGCAGGTCCTCGCAGAAACCACCGAGCCTCGCCCTTTGGTGCAGCGCACCATCGAGCGCCTGTTCGATTTCTTCGTGGCCAATCGCGCCCGCCTGAGCCTGAACGCCCGCGCCGCCCTCGGCGAAGGGCTCCCGCGACAGCTGGCGCTCAGCGACCGCAGCTGGCTCCGGTTCATGCGCACCACACTGAAGGCCCGGCACCTTGGCACTCGCGGGCTGGACCCGGGGCTGCTCCTCATCACGATCGAAGGAGTGCTCCACCATCACATCCTGGCGACGACGCACTACCGCCAGCTTTTCGGGCGCGACCTAACGAACCCGGTTGTAGCGAAAGCGGTGAAGGATCATTTGACACGGGTGATTCTCACGTTGCTCGGACCTGCTTCGGGCACAAAGACCTCGCTGGCGTAGTCACCTCGGGAAGAGTCGAGAACTGCTGCGCGGCGATGCATGAGGAGCCGATACCGTATGCCTACTGACATGGAACTCTTTGGTGGCACGATGATGAGTCCGATCGTGGATCCGTACTCCGTCTATCGGCGTCTCCGGCAGGAGCAGCCCGTGATCTGTGTCGAGGGCCTCCTCGGGCGAGATCACCTGGTCACACGCTATGACGACGTGCTCGCCATCCTCAAGAATCCCACGCTCTTCTCGTCGCGCGCCAATGCCCGCGGCGCTGGGCTGGTCATGGGCCGCACGATTCTCGAAATGGACGGGCGTGAGCATCTCCGCCACCGGACCCTGATCACTCCGTTCTTTGCGCCCAGCGCCCTACGCGGCGGCGTCGAAGCCATGATCGAGGCGACAGTGCATCACTTGATCGATCAGTTCGTCGCCGATGGACGCGCCGATCTCATCCCGCAATTCACGTTCACGTTTCCGATGCGGGTGATCGCGCATATCATCGGCATCCCGGTCGATGACTTTGCCACCTTCCATCATTGGGCGGCGGACCTGCTGCGTATCGGCGACGACCCCGAGAAGGGTTTCGCGGCATCGGCGTGGCTCATCGACTACCTGCGCCCTATTCTCGATCAGCGCCGGGCCCAGCCGGACGCCGGCCTCCTGAGCGCGCTCTTGCACACCGAGATCGACGGCCAGCGGCTCACCGACGAAGAGGTGCTCAGCTTCCTGCGGTTGCTGCTACCCGCCGGCGCCGAAACCACCTATAGGCTGCTCGGCAGTACGCTCTTTGCCCTCCTGTCGCACCCCGATCAGCTCGAGGAGGTGCAGGTCGACCGCTCGAAACTTGATCTCGCGATCGAGGAAACGCTGCGCTGGGAAGCTCCGATACAGTATGTGTCGCGCGAAACGACGACGGACGCGACCGTCGCCGGCATCGACATCCCCGCCGGCGAACTGGTGTCTGCCGCCTTGGGTTCGGCCAACCGTGACGAGCGTCACTTCGAGGACCCGGACCAATTCGACCTGCATCGTCGTCGCGACGACCACCTCGCCTTCGGACTCGGCCCGCACTTCTGTGCCGGCTCGCACCTGGCGCGCGCCGAGGCCCGCGTCGCGCTGGGCGCACTCCTCGATCGTCTACCCAATCTTCGGCTCGACTCCGCGCACCGACCGCAGGTGGTCGGATTGGCCCTGCGTTCACCGGACCGGCTACATGTCCTCTTCGACGCCTAGACCGCCGACGCCGGAAACCACAAGGAGTCGATGTCATGACGATCGATACTGCGACCGCGAACATCTCGTCTCATTCGCCGCATCTCGCGCAACATCTCGCAGTCCGCGACCCTGCCCGCGGTGATGTGATCGCCGAGCTTCCGATCGATGATGCGCTGGCGGTGCGAAGCGCCGCCGCGCGGGCTCGGCAGGCGCAGCCGGCTTGGGCCGCCTTGCCGGCGCGCGAGCGCGCCCGGCTGCTCAAGCGGGCGCGGCGCGAGGTCGTGCGCGTGCGGAACGCGATCCTCGGTTTGCTCGAGCGTGAAACCGGCAAGGCGCGCGCCGACGTGGTCGGCGAGCTGATGGCCGTCTGCCTCGACATTGGCTACCTCACGAAGCGGGCCCCACGCTGGCTCAAGCCACGGCGGGTGAGCGCGCGGCCTCTGTTCGGCAAGCGCGGGCACATCTTCTACAAACCTTTCGGCATCGTCGCCGTGATCGCGCCGTGGAACGCCCCGCTCACCTTGGCGCTTGGCGATGCGATCCCTGCGCTGCTCGCCGGTAACGCCGTGCTCATCAAGCCGTCGGAGCTGACCCCGCTCGCGGTCCGAGCTGCCGTCGAGGCGATGAACCGTGTTCTTCCGAGCGACGTACTCCAGATCCTCGTCGGCGCGGGGGAAACCGGTGCCGCGTTGGTCGATGAGGCGGACATCGTGTGCGTGACTGGGTCTCCGCAAACCGGTCGGTCGGTTATGGAGCGCGCCAGCCGCACCCTGACCCCCGTCCTGCTCGAACTCGGCGGCAAGGACGCGATGATCGTCCTGCGCGATGCCGACCTCGACCGCGCCGCACGCGGCGCCGCATGGGGCGGCTGCTTGATGAGCGGCCAGGTGTGCATGTCGGTCGAACGCATCTATGTCGAGCGCGCGGTGGCGGAGGAGTTCAAGCGCAAGCTGGTCGAGCAGATGCGTGTCCTCCGCGTCGGACCCAACGGCGCCGACGCCGAGATCGACTACGGCCCGTTTACCAGTCCTCGACAGATTGACATCGTCGCGGCGCAGGTGGCGGATGCCGAACGCAAGGGCGCGCAGATCTTGACCGGCGGCGGACCGCTGTCGATCGGTGGTCACGGTCACTACTTCCAACCGACGCTGCTCGGCAACGTCGACCATTCGATGGCGGTGATGACGGAGGAAACCTTCGGCCCAGTGATGGGGGTGATGGAGGTGGCCGATCGCGAAGAGGCAATCCGTCTCGCCAACGACTGCCGCTACGGTCTGAGCGCGAGTGTGTGGACGCGCGACGTGCGACGCGGCATCGAGCTGGCTCAGCGACTGGAGAGCGGCAGTGTTGGCGTCAACGAGTGCCTGCTGTCGGCCGGGTGCCCCGAGTTGCCATTCGGCGGCGTGAAACAGAGCGGAGTGGGTGCGCGGCACGGTGGCGCGGAAGGCCTGCGGGCGTTCTGCGTGCCGCAGGCAGTGCTCGTTGAGCGACGCGCCCGGCGGTCGGAAATCGCGTGGTTCCCCCACTCGGTCCGGTATTCGGGGCGGATGGAGAAGCTGATGGGCGTTCTCTTCCGCTGGTGAGAGAACCTCCCTTCCCCGAAACACGATTTGCACGCGATCCCAGGTTGTGGCCCGCCGCGCGGTTGTGATATCGCACGACCACTTTTCGGAGGACAATCTCATGGCGATGCGGAGTGGTTGTGGCAAGCAGGGATCTCCCCGGTTTTGGATTGCCGGACTGACAATGATCGTACTCGTGGTCGCGACCGATTGGGTGGTGGCACGCAACGCCGTGGCCGCCGACTGCAACGGGCGACGCATCGAGCGTGTCAGCGTGAGCAGCAGTTCCGCCCAAGGGAATCAGCGTAGCTTGTTGCCGGATCTCTCGTTCGATGGCTGCACGGTCGGTTTCAAGTCCGATGCCACGAACTTGGTCGGCAACGACAACAACCAAGTCACCGACGTATTCGTCCGCGATCGCGTCAGCGACACCACTACGAGGGTGAGCGTGGCGACCGACGGGCGCGAAGCCGATGACTTCAGCTTCCCCCCCGCACTGTCATCCGATGGCCAGTTGGTTGCATTCGGTTCCGCCGCCGCGAATCTCGTTCTCGACGACGCCAACCACCGCGCCGATACGTTCCTCAAGAGTCGAACGTCCGGAGTGGTGACTCGCACCAGCCTGCCGCTTGCGCCATGTCCGTTGGACGATCCCAACAACTGCGGCGGTGGCAGCCGCGACGAACCCAGCGCCATCACCTACAACGGTCGCTTCGTCGCCTTCGCGTCGGACGCCAGCAACCTGGCACTGCGCGACATCAATGAAACGACCGATGTCTTCGTGCGCGATCTTGATCAAGGCACGACCGCGTTGATCAGCCGCGCCGCGGTCGGTGCTGAGCGCGGCGACTCGGCCAACGGCCCCAGCCATTCTCCCGTGTTGAACGGCGACGGTCGCTACGTGGTTTTCGTGTCGAGGGCCACGGATTTCATCAATGGTACCGACCCCGACAACACATTGGATGAGATCATCCTGTGGGACAACCAGCAGCAGCAGTTCGAACGCATTAGCGTCACCCTCAACGGCCACGCAGCCAATGGTCCCAGCCGTAACCCCACGATTACCGATGACGGGCGCTACGTCGCGTTTGCATCTGATGCGAGCAACCTCGTGCCGGGGGATACCAACGAGACGACCGATGTCTTCATCCGTGATCGCCTGTTGGGTGTGACCACTCGCGTCGAGCCGCCCGACGGATGTGCGACCGGTGGTGCCGCCGCCATCGCCCCCAATGGCTTCAGCGACGCCCCAAGCTTTAGTGGTGACGGCCGCTTCCTAGCGTTCGTCTCGCTGGCGTCAAACTTCCTCGCGGGTGATACCAACAACGTCGCCGACATCATGGTCCTCGATCGCTCGAGTAGCTTGATCGCGCGCATCACCGGTGAAGGGGGCGTCGAGCCCAATGGCGCGAGCAACTTCCCGAACCTGAGCGGCGACGGGGAATGGGTCACTTTTCAATCCGACGCGAGCAATTTAGTGGCGGATGACACCAACCACGTCGCGGATGTTTTTGTCGCCATCAATCCGTTTCTCACCGGAGAAGCGATCCCCGGCGTGACGCCACTTCCGACCTGCACACCCACCGATACGCCGACGAGCACACCAACCACGACGCCGACACCTTGTGATGCAGGCTGCCCAACTGGCTTGGTGTGCGTGGCAGATCGTTGCGTGACCCCGACGCCGACGGTGACCCCGACTTCGTGCGCCGCCAACGGCTGCGCCGCCGGGCTCGTCTGTTCGATGGACCGCTGCGTAACACCCACGCCCACCGCGACCGCAACTTCGTGCGTTGCCCACGGTTGCCCGGGCGGCCTAGTCTGTTCGATGGACCGATGTGTGACGCCGACACCGACCGGAAGCATCACGGCGACGCCCGTGCGGACGTGTTCGCGCACCGATCAATGTCCGGCGCCGCAGGTCTGCATCGGCGGCCAGTGCGTGCCGCCTGGTCACTGCGATAGCGATGACGACTGCCCACCCGGCGACGTTTGCGACGTGGCCAACATGCGGTGCGTACCGCGTCCATCGCCTACAGCAACACTCACACCAGGGAGCGGCGGCGGTGGCGGTTGCAGTTGTCGCGTTGATCCACGCACCGCGACCAGCGAACCAGAAGCCGCATTGGCGTTTGTCTTGCCGGCGGCGCTGTGGGTGCTGCGTAGGCGGGGCGGTCTACGCCGATGATCATAGCGGCGGCACCTGGAGCGATCACCTAGTGGATGACGGGGACGCCCGCGATCTCGCGATCGCTTTGCACCGCATCGGCGCGGTGAAGTTCGGTGCGTTCACGTTGAAGGACGGTCGGGTCTCGCCGTTCTACATCGATCTGCGCGGACTGGTTTCGCACCCTGCGGTGCTGCGGCTTGCGGCCCGGCTCGTCGTGAAGTTGACCACTCCGCTCGCCTACGATCGTCTCGCCGGAATCCCGTACGCCGGTCTGCCGTTGGCAGTGGCGATGGCGTTGGAGAGCGGCCGGCCGATGATTTACGCGCGCAAAGAAGCAGCGAAGAGTTATGGAACCAAGCAGCGCATCGAGGGCGAGTTCGCCCCCGGTGAGCGCGCGCTCGTCATTGATGACGTCATCACCAGCGGCGGCGCGAAGATCGAGGCGATCGAGGTACTGCGGGAAGCGGGGTTGGTGGTCGAGGATGTTGCCGTCGTGGTGCAGCGCGATGCGTGGGGTGTGCGCCGGCTGAACGAAGCCGGGCTGCGCTTACACGCCGTATTGTCTGTCGAAGCGATGTTCAGCTATCTGCGAGAGCATGGCGTACTCGACGCGAGTCACCAGGTCCAGGCGCTCGAATTCATTCATCGCGCGCCCTGAGCGTGCTAATCCATCGCCACCACATCGTTTCATGCCGAGTCGAGTTCACTCATTTCGTCATCGTGGGCTGCGTGTGCGCTACCAACACTTGCCCGGGCCGCTGACAGCGATCGCATTGGTGGTCCGCGCCGGCGCGCGACTTGACGGCCGCTTCCCCGGCATCGCTCACATGGCCGAGCACATGCTGTTCCAGGGCACTGACTCGCTCGATCAACTTGCGCTCAATCGTCGCGCTGCCGAGTTGGGCGGCGAGCACAACGCCGACACGGGCTACGAGGACATCTCGCTGACGCTCGAAGTATTCAACGAAGACGTGCCCGCCGCGCTGGCGTTGCTAGCCGAACAGTTCTATCGCACGCGGGTCGACCCGGAGCGCTTGCGCAAGGAACGGCGGGTGGTGCTCGACGAGCTGCGCAGCCGCGCCGATGATCCGGGTGACTATTTGCACACGAAAGGCTGGTGCCGCTTCTTTGGTGGCGCGCTAGCGCACCCGGTGGTTGGCACGTGGCAGAGTCTCCGAGAGATCGGCGCTACCGACGTCACCGCGTTTCTACGGCGCTGCTTCGTGCACGCCAACACGGTGTTGGCAATCGTCGGCGGAGCGCCGGTGGCCGATGCACGCGCGGCCGTGCGCACACACTTTAGCCACGCCGATGGTCGCGCCGCACCCGCGGCGCCCGCCGTGGTCGCTGGCGGCAGCGGACGGTTGCGCTTGCGCCGACTCGGCGGCGGACAAGCGTACGTCAACAAGATGATGACCGTGACGCCCGCACCGCGCGAGCTCGTCGCCCTCGGCGTCGCATTGGATGTGGTGGGTGCCGATCCCGACAGCCGCTTGTTTCAAGAAATCCGCGAGCGCCTCGGCTTGGGCTATGACGTTTCGGCCACGCTCGATTGGGGACCCGACTGGGCCGTGGCGATGGTGTCGGCCACGGCGGCGCGCGGCCAGATGGATCGCTTGCTACGAACGGTTGAAGAAACCTGCTTGCGCGCAGCCCGCGACGGCTTCGACACCGACGAGTTGGTGCGCGCGCGCAAGAAGATTCGCTATCGCTATGCTTCACTGGCGGAGAGCCGCCTCAATCAAGCGCTGGCACTGGCGGAAGGCGCGCTCTCCGGATTTCCCGCGCCGGCCGAGGCGGAGCGCATCGCGGCGACGTTGAGTTCCGCCGAGATCGAAACCGCCTGGCGGCGAGTGCTGACTGGGCGAGCGCTGACGGTCGTGCTAGCGACCTGAGCGATTTACCCGCGGCGCGCGATTCGCTACACACGGATCTTGGAGGAGAGAATGGCGCAGCAGTGCTCGGCAGTTGCGGCGGATACTAAAGTCGAAACCCCGGAAGGTTCGATGACGATCAAAGCGGTAGCCGGTAACGCCATTGCAGTGATGACGCGCAACGCGGAAGGTCATCACATCTTTCGCCTGATGAAGCACGTCGAGAAGACCGCCGAGCAGCAGCCGGTGCTGAAGTTCACGCTCGAGAACGGCCGTAGCTTTCGGCTCGCGCCGACGCAGATCGTATTCAAGACCGGCATGATTGAAGCCCGCGCCGGCGAGTTGGTGGTCGGCGATGCCTTGGAACCCGCGTTCACCTTTCCGGCTGGCTACGTTTATCGGGACGATCAAGGCTCTGAGCGGACGTCGGCGGGCGCGATCGTCGTGACCAAGATCGAACCCGGCGGCGCCGCCGACTTGTATCGGCTCGCGGTCAATCAGACCGGCACGTTCTTCCTCAGCGCCGGCGTACTGTGCAAAGCTGACGGGGACTGAGCACGTCGCCAAGCCGCTCGGAACTAGACCCTTTGTCGAAAGGACCCACATGAAAGCCAATGAATGCGTGTTGTACAGCGGCGGCCTCAAGGGTGCCGAAGCGGCATTCGGCGCGGCGGCAGAGAAGTATGGAGTGGAGGAAATGAACCTCACCTTCGAGGGGCATGAGATCGAGCGCACGCGCGGCGTGCGCACCCTCAGCCTCGAAGAGCTGCAGCATGGCGATGTCAGCCTGGCGTATGTCTCCAAGCTGATGAACCGTCGCTATCCCGATACCGAGTACATCAAGCGTGTGTTGCAAACGATCTGGCACCAGGTCAACAACGCGCAGGAGATTTACGTCGTCGGCAAGATCCAGGATGACGACACGGTAATGGGCGGCACCGGCTGGGGTGCCGAGTTCGCCAAACTGTGCAACAAAGTTCTGTTCGTCTTCGATCAGGATCGCAATCGTTGGGAACGTTGGACGGGGTCGACCTGGCAACCAGAAGAGCCGACGATCACTCACCAGCACTTTGCCGGCACCGGCACACGCTTCCTGCGTGACAACGGCGCCAGGGCTATCGAGCAACTCTTCATCCGGTCCTTCACGAAGTAACTGCGGGCGCGTATCACGAGTCTCGGTGACTGGTACGGCTGCTTAACCACGCAGCGCCACCTCAGCTCGCAACTGCTCGCGAAACTCTGGGTGAGCGATCGCGATCAGCGCATCAACGCGCTCACGATCGGTCAACATGCCTAGGTTCGCCACGCCGTGCTCACTGACGACGTACTGCACGTGATGACGTGGGGTACTCACGCAGGTACCGGGCGCCAACGTCGGTACGATCGTCGACACCGTCTCTCCGTTCACCCGCGCGGTAGAGTGCAGGCAGATGATGCTACGCCCATCAGCGCTGTCATGTGCCCCGATGACAAACAGCTCATGGCCGCCCACACCGGAGTACTGGCGTGCACCGATTGTGTCCGCCATCACCTGGCCGGCCACATCGATTGCGAGTGCACCGTTGATGCTGGTCATACGGCGGTTCCGACGGATGATCGCGGGGTCGTTCACTTGGGCTACCGGCAGCATGCGAACCGTCTTGTTGTCATCCATCCAGTCGTAGAGTGCCCGGCTACCGGCTGCGAACGTACCTACGGACAGTCCGTCATAGACTCCTTTGCGATTGGTTACTTTGCCGGCCTGGTGCAGGCGCATGATGCCATCGACGATCATCTCCGTGTGAATCCCAAAGTCGCCCTTTGGCCCGTCTGCGAGGCGCGACGCTACGATGTTAGGCACCCCACCGATGCCGAACTGAAGGGTTGTGCCGTCCCGAATCAAGCCCTCGACGGACGCGGCGATCACGTAGTCCTCTTCCGTTGCGAGCACCTCGGGTAACTCGAAAACCGGGCGGTCGGATTCGACGATGCAGTCGATCTCCGACACATGAATGCGGTGCCCGCCAAACTCCCCGAGGCCGAAGACGCGAGGCATGGTCGAATTGACCTCGCCGATCGCGAGTCGTTGCGGGTCGCGAGCAGCCTCCAGAAAAGCGTTGAAGGATGCCCCCGCATGCAATCCGAAGCTGAAGTACCCATTGACGTCCATCGGCGCGAGGGCGGATACGACGACGCGCGGCTTCGCTCGTAGGGCGTATCGTTCCCAACCGAGGAAGTCGGCGGGCAGATACTCGATTCGCGCACCCCCGGCCGTGAGCGCTCGCTCGACCGGTCCGTAGAAACCGCTAATAAGGCGAACGCCCGGTTTTTGAATGACCAGGTAGGGTTCGGTGAGAAGACCCGTGAAGAGCACCAAGTCTTCGTAGTCATCCCGGTTGGCAAGCGCACAGAGAAACGCGGCGGCTTGGCCAGTCGCGATCGGTGCCGCAATGGTGTCTCGACGCCGAATCGACTTGACCGCGTCCGCCAAAGAGCACAGCCTCTGCCGGTAGCACTCGCGCCAATGTCTCATCGCGTCAGTCAAGACAATCGTTTTCCAATACTTTCCAATACAACGCGAGGGGGTCCCCCGAGAGGATCGGGGGACCCCCTCGCTATGCGACAGCAGAGTCGGTAGACGGCGGCATTGCCAGATTCGCGACCGGAGGGACCTGTCTCGGGCGGCCGCGCTCTCGGCCAAAAACGCGGTGAGCCGCCCACCCGG
>JACOST010000001.1:80000-179390 GCA_016178705.1 Deltaproteobacteria bacterium
CATCACTTGCTCATGCGTCAACTGCGGACGAGTCGCCGACCGCCCGCTGGGATCGCCTATCATCGCAGTGTAGTCGCCGATCAACAGCAGCGCATGGTGCCCGAGATCTTGGAACTGCCGCAGCTTCTGCAACGGTACGGTGTGTCCGAGGTGAATGTCGGGCGCCGTCGGATCGACGCCGAGCTTTACTCGCAGCGGCCGTTCTTCACGAAGCTTGGCTTCGAGTCCCTCCCGCGGGATGATATTCGCCGTCCCGCGACCCAGAATCGCCAGTTGCTCCGAGACCGACTTCATCGCTCGACGCGCTCCTGCAGCCGCCGTACCTTCAGGGCGCGGCCGGTCGCTGCATCGAGGTCCACAATCGCACCCTGCACCAGAACGGGCCCCGACGCGACCTCGAACCGCACTGGCATATGATCCAAGAATCGCTGAATCACCTGCTCGCGGCGCACGCCAATCACCGAATCCATCGGCCCGCACATTCCCACGTCCGTCATGTAAGCCGTGCCGCCTGGGAGTATCCGCTCATCGGCGGTCTGGACGTGCGTGTGACTGCCCAACACCGCCGACGCTCGGCCCGCAAGCAGCCAGCCCATCGCCGACTTCTCGGATGTCGCCTCACCGTGCATGTCCACGATGACTATGGGCGTCTGCGCCAAGAGTTCCGGCATGAGCCGCTCGGCCAGCTGAAACGGACAGTCCACGCTATCCATAAATACGCGCCCAATCAGATTCACGACGGCGATGCGCTGACCACCCGGCAACTCCCGCACCACCCAACCGCGGCCCGGCACTCCGGCGGGGAAATTCGCCGGCCGCAACAGCCGTTCTTCATGGTCGATGTACTCGACAATGTCCTTGCTCCGCCAGATATGGTTGCCCGACGTGAGTACGTCTGCTCCCGCGTCGAACAACTCCCTTGCTGTGCCTGGATCGACACCTGTACCCCCGGCGACATTCTCACAATTCACAACAACGAAGGCCAGCTTCTCCGTCGTGATCAGGCGCGGCAACAGCGAGCGCACCGCGTGCCGGCCGGGCTTGCCGACTACATCGCCGAGAAACAGGATCTTCATAGCCCAGCCGCACGCGCGTTGCGCTCACCGTCGCCCGCTCGCATCAACGCGCCATCTCACTGGCGCGCGTCTCCCGAATCACGGTCACTTTGATCTGCCCAGGATACGTCATTTCGTTCTCGATCTTGCGCGCGACATCGCGCGCCAGCATCGTCGCTTGCTCGTCGTTAGTCGAGCGCGGTTCGACGATGATTCGAATCTCGCGACCGGCTTGTACCGCGAAGGACTTCTCGACACCCTTGAACGAGTTGCTGATTCGCTCAAGATCCTCCAACCGCCGCACATAGCTCTCGAGCACCTCCCGCCGTGCCCCGGGGCGGGCACCGGAGAGCGCATCGGCTGCGTCAACCAGCGGTGCAAGGATCGTTTCCGCCTTCACCTCTTCGTGATGCGCCGCGATCGCGTTGACGATCTTGGCCGACTCGCCGTATTTCCGTGCGATGTCAGCGCCGATGATCGCGTGCGAGCCTTCGACTTCGTGCGTGAGCGCCTTGCCGATGTCGTGCAGCAACCCGGCCCGGCGCGCCTGCTTCTCATTCAATCCCAGTTCCGCCGCCATCGCACCGGCGATGAAGGCGCACTCGATCGAGTGCATCAACACGTTCTGCGCGTAGCTGTAGCGATATTTGAGCATACCGACCAGCTTCACGAGTTCCGGATGGACGCCGTGCACTCCGACCTCGATCAGCGCTTTCTGCCCCGCCTCGCGCACACTCTCTTCGACTTCCTGCTCCGCCTTCCGCACCACCTCTTCAACTCGGCCCGGATGAATACGGCCGTCCGAAATCAGCCGTTCGATCGCCACGCGCGCGATCTCACGCCGGATCGGATTGTGACACGACACGATCACTGTCTCCGGCGTGTCATCGACGATCAGGTCAACCCCGGTCGCCGCTTCGATCGCACGGATGTTCCGACCCTCGCGGCCAATAATCCGACCCTTCATGTCGTCGTTGGGTAAGTGAACCGACGTCACCGTGCGCTCAGCGACGAACTCACCGGCCAACCGCTCGATCGCAATGCTTACGATCTTCTTCGCCTTTCGATCAGCCTCGGCTTTGGCCTCCTCTTCGATCTGGCGGATGTGTTTGGCACCTTCGTGGCGCGCTTGGTCCATCATTTGCTGGATCAACGTACGCTTGGCTTCCTCGCGAGTGAGCCCGGCGGCCTGCTCCAATTGCGCGCGGGTCTCGTCGAGCAGCCCGGTGTACTCGGCCTCCTTATCCGTGATCGCCCGCTCACGCTGGCGCACCGCCTGATCGCGCCGATTGAAGTCCTGATCGCGCTTTTCGATCTGCTCCGCCCGCTTGTCGAGTACCTCCTCCTTGCCAACCAGGCGCCGCTCCGTCTGTTGAATCTCTCGTCGTAGTTCCCGCCCTTCCTTCTCGGCGTCGGCCTTGGCCTGAAGAATCGTTTCCTTTGCGCGAAGATCGGCTTCCTTCCGAATCGCCTCCGCCTCAGTGCGCGCCTCCTGGAGCGCTCGCTCGGCGGAATCGCTTGCTGCTTGTCGCTGTTGCACATTCTGTCGCTGGCGGAGCTGATCCAATAGCCATGCGAGTACGGCTGCCAATACTACCGTCGCAATCAACATGATCACGTAGTCTGTCATGCTTGTCGCTGTCCTTTCTGGAGCTGCCTTCCACTCGCAACCGAACCTCAGCGCAGCAGCTCCCAGTTTTCAAACGTCTCCGCCCCGCAGCACACGGCGCCATAGGCGAGACGGCCGATAAGTTTGTTTGAGAAAATACGTCTACCGGCGCCTTCCGGCGCCGAACGCACAGCGACCCGGCGCGGGCGCAGTATACGCCCGTTGCAGTGATCACCACGTATGCCGACCAACGGCACGCTGATGTGCCGTGTTGAAGTGGTACCCGGGTCATTGCTCCGCACGGGGAGGCCGAACCGCCAGGCACCTCGGTGCGAGTCGCTCGTTACGTCACGGCGTACTGTTCGTTTGGGGATTCAACGGTACTCATCGAGGGATTTCCCAATTGGAGCAACTCGTCGCCTGACTTCCACGACAAGGATGATGCGGTGACACTTCACGGCACTTGAGCATTCGCAGTATCCAGTTGCTGTCCGTAGTTTTCCCCAAAACCCCACGCCCAACGACCCTTGCACCGGGATGCCTAACCTTATCCCCAATGCATAGCCGTCAGCTAGCAGCATCCAGCGCGCCATGCGCGCTGGGGGGATATTCGGCGTGATCTCCCGATCGGTCTCCTTTCTTTCAGTGCGTCAGCCCGGGATCTCCGCGAGGAGGCGCCGGGACAGACGATCGATCGTCTCTGTCAGTTCCTGATGTTCCCGCTTCAGTTTCTGATATTTGCTCGCAATATTCAATGCCGCAAGGAGGGCGACGTCGATGGTCGCCACCGCCCTCCCCTCCGCCGTCATCGCACGCATTTGGTCATCAACAAACCGCGCCACCGCCCGCACATGCTCCGGGCCGTCATCACTCGCAACGGTCAACATCTGACCCATGATCACCACGTCGACCGGTTGCTTCATGACACCATCCGGCTCGGGTTCATCCGAGGTCGAGGCCCTCGAGTCGGCCGAGAATGCGCTCCAACCGAGTCTTGAGATCGTTCCGTTCCTGCTCGAATTGTCTGACCTGCCCCGCCAGCTGCGCGAATTGGGCCTCCTTTTCCTTCATCCGCTGCCCGAGCACGTCGCGCTCATGCCGAATCTTCTCGTGCTGGGCCAAAAGGCGATCGATTTTCGTTTCCAGAAGTTTCAAATTCTCCAAACTCATACCCTTCACAGCTCAAAGCACCGGCCCAAAATAGGGAGGGCCGCGAGGGCAGTCAAGCAACAGGCGGTCGTCGACTGCGCGCGACGGGCCCGCGGCAGCGTGTGCCGTGCGGATCGAGGAGTGTAGGGAATCCGCAAAATGGACATTGGCGCTTCCCTACCCTGCCGAGTCGGGCTCGAACAACGCGTCAGTAAACGCGGCCGCGTCGAAGGGACGCAGATCGTTGATCCCTTCACCGAGGCCGAGATAGCAGAGCGGCAGGTTCAACTCTCTCTTCACGGCGAGCACGGCACCACCTTTAGCGGTGCCGTCGAGCTTAGTGAGGATCACGCCGGTGAGGGGCAGCGTATCGCGGAAGAGTTTGGTTTGGCTGAGAGCGTTCTGGCCGGTGCTGGCGTCGAGCACGAGGAACGCCTCATGCGGCGCGCCCGGAACCTCGCGACTGATCACGCGGACGAGCTTCTTCAGCTCCTCCATCAGGTTGACTTTCACGTGCAGGCGGCCGGCGGTGTCGATGATCGCCACATCGGTACCGCGGGTCTGCGCCGCCCTCAACCCATCGAACACCACCGCCGCTGGGTCCGCGCCGCTCTTGTGTTTCACGATGTCGCAACCGACACGTTCCGCCCACACCTCCAACTGCTCGGTCGCGGCGGCGCGAAAGGTGTCGCCGGCCACCAGCAAGACCGATTTCCCCTCCTGCTTGTAGCGATGCGCAAGCTTGCCGATCGTTGTTGTCTTGCCGACCCCGTTCACGCCAACCACCAAGATGACGTGCGGCCGCGCGGCGCGTTCCACCCCCGCCCCGTCCTCCAACAGCAAACGGATTTCCGCCTTGAGTGCCGACACGACCGCGTCGGCCGAAACGAGTCCGGATCGTTTGCGCAGCGAACGGATCAGACCTTGCGTGGTAGCCATCCCGACGTCGGCCAGAATCAGCGCTTCCTCCAAGTCGTTCAGCCACGCCTCCCGCGTCCGGTCGCGCCCCAGCACGTCACGGAGGCGAGTGCCGAACACTTGGCGCGTCTTGCTCAGCCCCGAGCGAAACGTCGCCCACGGAGCGGTAGCCTCGTCGCGTGTTTCAGTATGACCGTGCGCGGGTGCTGATAGTTCCGCCCGCCCGCGCGCGCGGCGCGACAACCACGCAATCAGTCCACCGAAGACGAGCAACCCGCCCGCCGTCAAACCGGCAATCAATTCGGGACCGAGGGGCATGACATCCAATCACGAAGGACGCGGGCCGCAGAACATCAGAACACTGGTTCGATGGCCCGCACCAAAATCCTCTTCGTGCTTCGTGGTGCCGCGGCCGCCTCGACAGTCTCACCACCGCTGCAGCGACAATCCGGACTAGTGCATCGCGACCGCGATCACCTTCGACAGCCCCGGCTCTTGCATGGTGACACCGTAGAGCGTCTCGGCACATTCCATCGTCCGCTTGTTGTGGGTGATGACGATGAACTGCGACGTGTCGCTCATCTCCCGTACCATCTGGGTAAAGCGGCCGATGTTGGCGTCATCGAGCGGTGCGTCGACTTCGTCGAGGAAACAGAACGGCGTCGGGTTGATGAGGAACAACGAGAAGATCAGGCTCGTTGCCACCAACGCCTTCTCGCCGCCAGAGAGCAGGCTGACGGTTTCGAGCCGCTTGCCCGGCGGGCGAACGACGATTTCGACGCCGCTCTCAAGAAGATTGTGCTCGTCGGTGAGCACCAGTCTCGCCTCGCCGCCACGGAACAAGCGCGGAAAGACCACTTGAAAACGTTCATTGACCTTGGCGAACGTCTCCGCAAAGCGTGCCCGCGAGGCGCGATTGAGCTGCTGAATCGTGCGTTCGAGATCCGCCAACGACCGCTCCAAGTCCTCCTTCTGCGTGCACAGGAACTGCGCGCGCTCTTCCAGCTCGCGCAACTCGTCGATGGCACTCACATTGACTTCGCCGATACGTGCGATGCGTTCGCGCAACGTCTGCAGCCGCTCGGTCGCACCCTCCGCGGGCATTTCCGTGTGCGCCGCCGCCTCTTGGGTCAGATCGAGGCTGTACTTCTCCTGCACGCTCGAACGGAGATGCTCACCACTGAGCCGCCGTTCCGCCAGCGCGAGGTCTGTTTCGCTGCGTAGTGCGCGCACCCGATCGAGCTGTTCGCGGTGCGCATTCACCGCTTGTTCCTGCTCACCGAGCAGGCCTTGCGCAGTCTCGGCGCCGTGTAACGCGTCGTTCACCTCCGCTTCGAGGGTCGCCCGCTGCGCCGCCTGCGCCGCGGCGACTTCTCCTGCTGCAAGCACGGATTGTTCGAGACCCGTGCGCTCATTTGCGGTTTCCTCGTGCTCGCCGCGCAACGAGCGTTCACGCTCGGCGAGATCCTCGCGGTTGGCGACGAGCCGCGTGAGCGCCGCACCCGCCGCGTGTTGGCGCTCGCGCCGCTCGGCCACGCGCACTTTGGTTGCGGTCACCTCCGTGGCAAGGGTCTCAGCACGATCAGTCGCCACTTCGACTTCGGCTTGTCGAGCGCGCAGCGCCTCCTCACGCCCGGCGTGTTGCTCTCCGTATCCCGCCAGCGTGACACTCAACTGCGTCAGCTCGGTGTTCGCGTGGTTAATCTCGCCGGCGAGCGACTCAGCTTCAAAGCGCACGACTTCGATGCGATCGGTCAGGCGTGGGCGTTCATGCTCCAAGCGCTCGACGTCCTTTTCCGCCGCGACCAGTTCCAACGTGGCGGCGTGAGTATCGTGATCGATGATAGCCAAGGCCGCTTCTTCTTCCGCGATGCGCTCCGACAGGGTTGCCAGTTGCGCTTCGGCTTTGCCCACCCGCGCCCCCAATACGCCGGCACGCTGCGACAACTCCGCCAACTCGCGACGGCGCGACAGGATTTCGGCTTCAATCGGTGCCTCACTGCCGCCGGTGATCACGCCGTTGGCATCGACAACATCGCCCTCGGGCGTCACCATCGTCACGTAGCGTCCGTTCTGATGCCAGATCGACAACGCCGACTTGAGATCCGGGACCAGAACGACTTCACCGAGCAGCGCTTCGGCGACCTGCCGATAGCGGTCGTCGACCTGCACGAGGTCGAGCAAGCGCGAGCTGTTGCCGTTCATACCCGCGGCCCCCAGACCGTTGAGCGGCACAGGCCGTGGCACAACCGGGATGAAACTACCGCGGCCGGAGGCGTGCTCGCGCAGGTTGCTGACTGCCCCAGCTCCGTCTTCGGCACCTTCAACGATGACGTACTGCAGTCGATCGCCGAGCGCGGCGGCGACGGCGCGTTCGTACTCACGCGGAATTCCGATGACGTCGGCGACGACGCCGAGTACCCCATGCGCCGGCTGTTCCTGCGCCATGATCGAACGGACGCCGGGTTGATAGCCCTCGTAGTTACGCTGAATTTCTTCCAGCGAGCGCAGCCGCGACTGCGTCCCGACCAGCTGCGCGCGCAAGTCGTTCAATTCGCGCTCGCAACGCCGACGCTCTTCGGCGAGCGCGCGGATCTGTGCCGCGCGGTGCTCCTTCTCGCCAGCGGCAGTCTGCAGCCGCTCTTGCAAGGCCACGGCAGCACGCCCGCGCGCGGTGAGTTCATGCTCGGTTGTTTCCAATTGCGTCGCCAACGCCTGCCGATCGTCGGCGAGCCGCGCCAGCCGGCGCTGCACATCGTCGCGCCGCCGCGTCACTGCGGCGATCTCGTTGCGCACTTCAGCCATGCGTGTGACCAGTGCGATCACGTGACCCTTGGCGTCCTCCGCCGCGCGCTGCACACCCCGCTGCGCCTCACGCGCCGCCGCAAGGTCTGTCTCGCGCCCTTTCAGCTCACCCTCTTCAAATAGAAACAATTGCGCGCACTCGTCGCGATCGCGTTCCGCCGCCGCCAACTCGCGGGCCAACCCCGCACTGCGATTCTGCAGCGCGTCGCGTTCGGCGTCGAGCCGGCCCAAGCGACGCGCGCGCTCGCGCACTTCCTGGCGCAGCATGTCGATGCGCTGGCCCTGGCTCTCGCGTTCAGCGTCCAGCACCGCAAGTGCTTCGCGCCGTTGCCCGAGGTGTGCCTCGGCCGCGCTCACTGCGGCGCTCACCGCCTCGCGGGTTGATTCGAGTGCTGCCACCTCATGCTGCAATCGCTCCTGCTCGGCAACCGTCTGGCGGCGCTCCTCCTCCAGTCGCACGATATCCGCTGACAGCTGCCGCCACTGGTAGCTAGCCACGGTCAGATCGAGAGCCCGCATCTCTTCTTGCAATGCGCGATACTGTTCAGCCCGCTTCGCTTGACGATTGAGGTACTGAATCTGCCGCTCGAGCTCGTGCAGGATGTCGGTGACGCGCGACAAGTTCTCGCGGGTACGTTCCATCTTGCGCTCCGCCGCGAGCTTGCGGCTACGATAGAGCGTGGTGCCGGCGGCTTCTTCGATGAACAGCCGTCGATCTTCCGGTTTCGCGTTCACCAGCTGCTCGACGCGGCCTTGCTCGATGATCGCATAGGCCTTGCTGCCGATGCCGGTGCCGAGAAACAATTCGGTGATATCCTTGAGGCGACAAGCGGTCTTATTGATGAAGTATTCCGACTCCCCGGAGCGGAAGTAGCGGCGCGTCACCATGATCTCTGCCAAATCGCGGAAGTGCGCCGGGACCGTCGAGACGTCGAGATCGGGATCGAGCGGCTGAGCGGTCGCGCGAGTCTCGCCGGTACTCTCGAACAGGATCGAGACCTCCGCCATGCCGAGGGGCGCGTGGCGTTCGTTGCCGTTGAAGATTACGTCCTCCATCGCGATGCCGCGCAGATGCTTGGGGCTCTGCTCGCCCAGCACCCAACGAATCGCGTCGACGACGTTCGATTTGCCGCAGCCGTTCGGCCCGACAATGCCGGTAACTCGCGAGGGAAAATTCAGGACCGTACGGTCCGCGAACGATTTGAAGCCGGCTAACTCAAGCTGCTTGATCCGCATGCCATCACCACCACCCCACGTGCGAGTATTTCACAGCGTTTGACGACCCGTCAACCGGATCGCGTCGCGCTGTTCGTTGCCCCAACCACTCAACCCCACCTTAGCTCCCTCATTCTTGGAGTTCCGTATTCCAATACGAAGCGTCCACCGTCGAGAGGAATGGCACCCACTCTTCGTAGTGGCGCAGGCTGAAGGTCTGCATCATGAATGGCGTCCATTCCGGCCGCCGCGGCTGACGCCGCAGGTGCATGCGGGCCTGCTCCGGGGTGCGGCCGCCCTTGCGACGATTGCACTCGTGGCACGAGCATACGACATTCTCCCAGCGAGACGTCCCCCCCTGCGAGCGCGGCACCACGTGATCAAGGTTCAGCTCGGCGCGTGAAAAACGATGGCCACAATACTGGCATGTGTTGCGGTCCCGCGCATAGATATTGAAGCGGCTAAACCGCACCTGGCGCCGCGGCAAACGGTCGTATGCAACGAGTAAAATGACCCGAGGTACCCGGATGACCCGATTGACCATACCGACCGTGTCGTCGTGGACCGACGCCGATAGCGTGCTCCAACTCTCAAAGTCGAAGGTCTGGTACTGACCGTTTACTGCCTCAGCAACTCCCTGATAGAGCAGGGCAAATGCCCGGCGAACCGAGGTGATGTGAATCGGTAGGAACGATCGGTTGAGAACTAGAACCTTGGTATTAAGTACGCTTGCAGTCGCCAACATTCCGCAACCATGGCACCCGCCGCCGCGAAGTTGCGCCACGCTACCCGCCAGGGGCAGAGAAGTCAACATTGTGACGCGTAGCACCAGCAGCCAATGAAGATACAGCCTTGCACCGTAGAGTCCTTGCCCCTATGATGCGCGCGGGTGTTGGGTTGATGGGGAGGGGGTCATGTACGCCACTGCAACCTCGGTCGATCGGGTTCACCAGGACTCGGAACCACCACTGACGGCCCGCCACGGATCCGCAGTGGGAGCTGTTGCCAACGAGCTGCACATCGGGTTGATGCCCGTGCGCTGACGCCAGTGCCACGCCAGATCATCATCAACTCGACCCCGCAGGAAGCTCGGGTCGCGCTGCTGGAAGACAACCGTCTGGTTGAAGTCTTCATCGAGCGCGCGCGCGGGCGCGGCATTGCCGGCAACATCTATAAGGGGCGCGTCACTCGCGTGCTGCCTGGCATGCAGGCAGCGTTCGTTGATATCGGCCTGGAGAAGGCGGCCTTCCTGCGCGCTGCCGACTTCTATCCGAGCACGGGCGATGAAGTGCTGACCGATTACGACGACGAGAACGGCGGCCATCCGGCGGCGATACCCACGGCGACGACGGCCGACGCCGGCACAGGCGACAGTCAGCAACCCTCACTAGTGGGACCCGCACCGATCGAGACCCTACTCAAGAAGGGACAGGAAATTATCGTCCAAGTCGCCAACGGCCCGATCGGGAGCAAAGGTGCCCGTGTCACGTCGCACATCGCGATCCCGGGCCGCCACTTGGTGTACATGCCTTTGACCAACCACGTCGGCGTATCGCGTCGGATCGAAGATCCGGACGAGCGCGCACGCTTGAAGGCCGCCGTGGATGAACTGCGGCCGCCGACCGCCGGCTTCATCATCCGCACCGCGTGCGAGGGACTCAGCAAACGCGAGATGCAGGGCGACGTGCGGTTCCTCCTGCGCCTGTGGAGCCGCATCCAGAAGAAGAGCGAAGGCGCCGCGCCGCTGCTGTTGCACTACGACATGGATCTGATTCTGCGTTCGATCCGCGACCTCTTCACCGCCGACGTGCAGCGCGTCGTCATCGATAGCAGCCGCGACCATTCGCGCATCATCGAATTTCTCGAAGCCGTGATGCCGCGGTTCACAGATCGCGTCGAGCAGTACACCGATCGCCAGGCGATCTTCGATCGCTTCACTGTCGAGGCGCAGCTCAACAAGGCGCTCGAACGCCGCGTCTGGCTTAAGTCGGGTGGCTACATCGTCATCGATCACACCGAAGCTCTGACCGCCATCGACGTCAATACCGGCCGTTACGTCGGCAAAACCACGCAAGAGGAAACCGTGCTGCGGACCAACCTGGAGGCCACCAAGATCATCGTCGAGCAACTGCGCCTCCGCAACATCGGTGGCTTGATCATCATCGACTTCATCGACATGGAAAAAGCGGTCAACCGCAAGAAGGTCTACGATGCCCTGAGCGATGCGGTCCGCAAAGACAAAGCCCGCACCAACATTCTGCACATCTCCGATCTCGGGATCGTCGAGATGACGCGCAAGCGACGCGGAGAGAATCTCCTCCAACTCCTCGGCGAACCGTGCCCGGGTTGCGACGGCCGCGGCATGGTCCGCAGCGCCGAGACCCTCGCCTACGAGGTGCTCCGCCGGATTCGCCGCGAGGCCGCCGCTAACCCGCGGGTGGAACGTTTGGAGATCCGCGTGCCGCAGCGCGTCGCGGATTTTCTGGCGACCACGGAAGCCGCCGCGGTACACGCTATCGAGAACGAATTCTCGACCAAGATCGTCATCACGGGCGCCCTCGATCTCGGCGACCGACCCTACGAAGTGACGGCTGTCGAAGCCGCCGCCTGAGCCGATCGATGTTGAGTCGCCGAAACTCGCCCGCTATATTCAACGCGGTGTCGGCGTAGCCCGTTCGCCTGATTGCAAGGAGGAGTAATGTCGCCCGCTGCCCCCGAATCTGCTGCCGCCGTTGCGGCACCGAAGTCTGTCGAAGAGCGCGAGACTGTTGTCATCCGCTTTGCCGGCGACTCCGGCGACGGCATGCAAGTCACGGGCGCGCAGTTCACGACAGAAACCGCGCTCGCCGGTAACGACCTGAGCACGCTGCCCGACTTTCCGGCCGAGATCCGCGCACCCGCGGGCACGCTCGCCGGAGTCAGCGGCTTTCAACTCCACTTCTCCAGTCGCGAAGTGTTCACCCCCGGCGACAGTCCCGACGTTTTGGTAGCAATGAATCCGGCCGCGCTCAAAGTGAACATCGAGGACCTCAAACCCAACGGCATCCTCATCGTCGACAAGGAAACCTTCAACGAGCAAAACCTCAAGAAGGCCGAGTATCCGCGGAATCCGCTCAGCGACGGCTCGTTGGCGAAATTTCAAGTCTACCCGATCGACATCACCAAACTCACCACCAACGCACTGCAGGACTTGAGTCTGCCGCAGCGCACCACCGTGCGGTGTAAGAATTTCTTCGCCCTCGGGCTGACCTCGTGGTTGTTCCACCGCCCGATCGACGCCTCGATCAGTTTCATCGAGCAGCGTTTCAAGAAAACGCCGGTGCTCGTCGAAGCCAACGTGCGTGCGCTCAAGGCCGGATACAATTTCGGCGACACCACCGAACTGTTCCACACCTCCTATACGGTCGCGCCGGCGCCGATCGCCCCCGGCAAGTATCGCAACATCACGGGCAACTCCGCCGCCGCGCTCGGATTTGTCGCTGCGGCGCGCCGTGCCGGCTTGCCGATCTTCCTCGGCAGCTACCCCATCACCCCGGCCAGCGACATCCTGCACGAGATGGCGACGTACAAGAATTTCGACGTCTACACCTTCCAAGCCGAGGACGAAATCGCCGGCGTCGGCGCCGCGTTGGGCGCAGCCTTCGGTGGCGCGATCGGCATCACCACCACCAGCGGTCCGGGAATGTGCCTCAAAGCCGAAACGGTCAACCTGGCAGTGTCGGTCGAGTTGCCGCTGGTGATCGCCGACATCCAGCGCGGCGGGCCTAGCACCGGGTTGCCGACCAAGACCGAGCAGGCGGATCTGCTGATGTCGTTGTACGGTCGCAATAGCGAGTCACCCGTGCCAGTCCTGGCCGCCTGCACACCCGCCGACTGCTTCGCGACGGTGTTCGAGTGTGTGCGGATCGCACTGAAGTACATGACCCCGGTGGTCTTCCTCTCTGACGGCTACCTCGCCAACGGCGCCGAGCCGTGGCTCCTGCCCAAGGCCAGTGACTTACCGGAGGTCCCGGTCAGCTTTCGCACCGATCCCAACGGCTACTACCCGTACCTGCGCGACGAGCAGACGCTGTCGCGACCCTGGGTGATCCCGGGTACGCCCGGCCTCGAACATCGCATCGGCGGCATCGAAAAAGAGTACCTCACCGGCAACGTCAGCTACGCGCCCATGAATCACGAACAGATGGTGCGCGTGCGGGCGCGCAAGATCGCCGGCATCGCGCGCGAGATTCCGCCTACAGAAGTCCACGGACCAGCGACCGGCACAGTTCTCGTTGTCGGCTGGGGCAGCACCTTCGGAGCGATCGCCGCGGCCACCAAGGAGTTGCAGGTAGCCGGGCACGCGGTCTCGCACGTCCACCTGCGCCACCTCAACCCGCTACCGCCGGACTTGGGCGACATTCTCCGCCGCTTCGAACGCGTGCTGATCCCGGAAATCAACCTTGGCCAACTGTTGAAGGTCATCCGCGC
This sequence comes from Deltaproteobacteria bacterium, assembly GCA_016178705.1. Lineage (NCBI taxonomy): Bacteria > Pseudomonadati > Myxococcota > Myxococcia > Deltaproteobacteria bacterium. The sequence continues at coordinate 93,222 of JACOST010000001.1, forward strand.
CGAGTACCTCGTCGATGCGATCGGCCTGAACAAGATTCAAGGTCAACCATTCAAAGTGCACGAGATCGTCGGCCGCATTCAGCGGCTGCTGGAGGCCTAAGATGCCAACCGCCCCCGCGACCAAACTCACCCGGAAGGACTTCGTCAGCGATCAGGATGTTCGCTGGTGTCCCGGCTGCGGCGACTACGCCATCCTCGCCCAAGTCCAGAAGGTCTTGCCCGAACTGGGTGTGCCGCGTGAGAACTTCGTGTTCCTCTCCGGCATCGGCTGTTCCAGCCGCTTTCCCTACTACGTCAACACGTACGGCTTTCACACCATCCACGGGCGCGCCCCGGCGATCGCCACGGGACTCAAAGCGAGCCGGCCGGAATTGTCGGTGTGGGTGGTCACCGGCGACGGTGACGCGCTCAGCATCGGCGGCAACCACCTCATCCATGCGCTGCGTCGCAACCTCGACCTCAACATCCTGCTATTCAACAATCGCATCTACGGTTTGACCAAGGGCCAGTACTCGCCAACCTCGGAGGAAGGCAAGATCACCAAGTCCACGCCGATGGGTTCGCTCGATCATCCATTCCATCCGATTTCCGTCGCCCTCGGAGCCGAAGGTACCTTCGTCGCGCGTACCATCGATGTCGAGGCCAAGCACTTGCAAGAGATCGTGCGGCGCGCCTTCGAGCACAAGGGCACTGCGTTCGTCGAGATTCTTCAGAACTGCAACATCTTCAACGACGGCGCCTTCGCGGATCTGACCGAGAAGGAAACCAAAGCCGAGACCCAACTGCTGCTTGAACACGGCCAGCCACTCCGTTTCGGCAAGGACCGCGACAAAGGTATCCGCATGCGGGGCCATTCGCTTGAAGTCGCGCACCTCGGAAAGGACTCGACCGAAGCGGACCTCATCGTACACGACGAGTCGGATCCCGTACTCGCGTTCCTGCTCAGCACCATGCAGCCGCCGAAGTTTCCGACCCCAATCGGCGTCTTCCGCGCCGTCAGCCGCCCGACCTACGAGGAAGCGCTCGTCCATCAGGTCGAGCAGGCCAAAGCCAAGCTCGGCCCCGGCGATCTCGACGAACTCTTCGGCCGCGGCGATACCTGGGTGGTCAGCTGAACTAGTCCGCGCTCCACACCTGGTACCTTCCGATACCACCTGCCAACTTCCGGTGGCACCTGCCACCGTCAGGTAGCAGAGGCGCAGCATTACTCTCCTACCAACCGTCGTCGCGGGTGCCGAGCGATCGTTGGCACGGCCCTTGTTCTACTCTTGATCAGAAGCGGTTTGGATGTTCGGCGCCTATGCGACTGCATAACTGCAAACGTAGCCCCGATGGGGCGGGCGCGATCGTGTGGAGGCGGGCTGCTTGTTGCAGCGAAGTTCGCTGACCTTGTCTCGAAAGGAGGACGACATGAAGATCGAAAGGGACCGGTTCGGAAGAGGTTCGGTCGGGTTCGTGTTGGTCATGCTCGTGAGCATGCTGTGGGCGTGTGCTCCGCAGAAGTCGCAGTCGCCGGTGGCAGAACCGTCCGCTACCAGCGAAGCCCTGCGATCGCTGCCGCGTTTCGCCGGCGCAAAGAAGCGCGTGCTCATCGGTGAGTTCGAAAGTGTGGCGCCGCAGATGGTATCGACACAAGCCGCAACCGACATGCTGACCACGGCCTTGGTCGAGTCAGGCGCCTTCGCGGTCGTGGAACCTGACGACCGGCCGGCCGCGCCCGGCAAGCACGCCGGCCGCGCGCAGGCAGTGCCGTACGACTACATCCTGAAAGGGAAAGTCTCGGAGGCGAATGCGGGAGAGACTGCCGACAAGATACGCATCGTTGCCGAAGGCATGGAGACTACGTCGAATCAAAGCGCCGACGGCATCGGCATCGATGTTCGGATCATCGATGTGAAGACACGCGAAGTGCGCGATTCGGTGAACGTCAGCAAAGCGATTCAGACGAAAGGCACTGAGGCGACGGGGATCGGCAAACTCCTGGGAAAATGGTTCAAGTGGTTTCGCGACGCGGACGCCGACCTCGACGTGTCACACTCGACGAAGGAGGGCAGCGACGCAGCCCTACGAGCGTGCATCGAGCAGGCCGTCGTGGAGTTGGCTCAGCATTTGGTTCTGAATCCACAAGCGGCAAACAAACCGCTGAAGGCGCGGTGAGTCGCGTCGGCGCCTTGAGACGACGCCAGCTCTGAGATCGCAGGCGACGATCTCAGAGCTGGCGCGCAACGTTGCAAGTCGTACAAGCGACGCCTCGCGTTCAGAACAACGCGAGGCCGATCAACGCTACCGCGAAGTACGCGGCAACCACTGCCGCACCGGCGTAGTCCTTCGCCAATCGCTGTCCCAGCAGCAAGCTCAGCAGCGCGATGCCCGCGGCGATTACGCCACAGGAAGATACGCTCAGCCCCTCGTGCGTGAAGTCGAAGATGAGGATGCCCAACGCGCACAGACCACCGGCGGTCGCTTCCAGCAGCGTCAGCGTCCAGAACATCAACGGCACCAAGCCCGCCACCGCGCTGTTCTTGAAGTGATCGCTGAAGAATCCGAGGTTGCCTTCGCGATCGACCAGCTTGTCGATCGCGGACTGCAGGAAGACAACGGCGAAGAACGCGGTGACGAGACCGCGACCCACCGCCCGCGGTTGTGACAGCCAGCTCAGATCCATGACGTACCCATCGCTGCCGGTCTATCGCTCGTGGCGAGTCGCTGAAAGGTCATCGTCGCGTAAAACTCCGGCCATGCACCCATCTGCTATCCGCCATCCGCGTCATTTCGGTTCACACCAATCCAAGTTGCGCCAGTTTCTCCTTCGTCGGCCGACCTTCGGTGTCCCACCCGCGCTGCGCGTAGTACTCCGTCAGCATCTGCTCCAGCGGCACGACGTGCCCGGCCGATGGTCCTTCGGTCAACGGATCGTTCAGCATCCGCGGCGGCAGGCTGTCGTCCTTCCTGGTCATCCCCGCTTGATTGTTGAACAGCCGCTCCAAGTTCCAGATGCGATCGCCGATCAACTGCGCCTCGTCGGGGCTGATGTCGAAGCCGGTTGCCTCGCTCACCATGCTGGGCAACCCTTCCGGCGTCATCGCCATCGTTGAGAACAGGCACACACCGCTGGCATCAACGAACGACGTCCCGTTCTGCAGGATCGTCAGCCACATCGCCTTCTCGTTGGGAGTGAACGGATTGAGCTTCACGGGATTGCCAAAGTGTTCGAGCGACACCGCATAGCCACGCAAGTGACACGCGCCACGATTCGACGTCGCATAGCCCAGCCCCATGCCGACCGAACCGCGCGGATCGTACGCCGCGAACGCCTGCTTCTTAGAGCCGATGAACAGTTCCGGATGACCATAGCGCTCGGCGACCCGGTAGCCGCCTTCCGCCAGCGCGTCACCGAATCCTTTTCGATACGCCATCGCGTCCATCAAGTTGATCAACGCCTCGGCGTCGCCGAACTTCAACGCGAAGCCAACGTCCTTCGCCGGCAGGTAGCCCTTCTCCGCCAACTCCATCGCGGTAGCGATCGCGCAACCGGCCTCGATTGTATCCATGCCCAGCTCGTTGCACAGATAGTTCGCCTTGATGATGGCGGCGAGGTTGTCCACGCCACAGGTGGTGCCGAGGCCGAAGATCGTCTCGTACTCGGGCCCTTCGCCGTGGCCATCGAGCGAGCCGTGGCCGGTGATCTTGGTAACCCGGCCGCAACTGATGGTGCAGCTATGACAACCGCGAGTGCGGGTCATGAAGTCCTTCTTGACACGCTCACCGTTGACCTTGTCCGCACCGTGAAAGATGCCGGTCTGAAAGTTGTTGGTCGGCAACATGCCAACCATGTTCATGTAGCCGACGGTCCCCGCCGTGCCGAGCATGCTCAATCCGGAGCTCACCGGAGAGTTCGCGACGTCCGCGATCACCTTGCGCGTCACCACCGCGAACTCGCGCGGCTTGACGATGCGCAAACCTTTGGTTCCGTACGCGACCACCGCCTTGAGATTCTTCGAGCCCATCACCGCGCCGACACCAGACCGCCCCGCCGCGCGGCCCTTGTCGTTCATCACGCAAGCGACACGCGACAAATTCTCGCCCGCCGGCCCGATCAAAGCGACGCGCGCATCCGGATGGGTGTCTTGGCGCAAGATGTCTTCCGTGTCTGCAACCAACTTGCCCCACACGTGCTTGGCGCTGCGAATCTCGACCGCATCGTCATGAATCCAGAGATACACCGGTTCCTTCGCCGCGCCTTCTATCATCAGAAAGTCGTAGCCCGAGTAGCGCAGCGCCGGCCCCCAATAGCCGCCGGAGTTGGAGCAAGCCACGCCGTCCGTCAGCGGCGACTTGGTGATCACCATGTACCGTCCACCGGTGGGAGCGAACGTGCCGGTCAGTGGACCGCAGGCGAAGATCAGTGGATTGTTCGGACTCAACGCGTCGGTGCGCGGGTCCATGTTGTCCATCAGCAGTTTGGTGCCGAGGCCGCGACCACCGATGAATTGCCGCCACAGCCCTTCGGCGATCGGCTCCTTGCTGATCTTGCCGGTGCTGAGGTCGACCCGAAGCAGCGTGCCCGTCATGAGATTCCTCCCGCCGAACCGCTGGCCGTCGCCAGCCGCTCCCACATCAACAATGTGACGCTCACTGCGGCTCGTGTACCACTCGTCTTGAACCCGAACAAGCGACCTCGCGCAGGCGCGCCGCGGTTGCTGCGCACAAACCGCCCCGATATGCTCCGCAGGATCATGCAGATCTCGATCGCGAATCACAGCAGCTATCCCACCGACGGCGGGCCCAGCATCGCGGCAGTCGCCGCGGAACAAGCCGCAGCTGGACTCGACTTGGTCACCGACGGCCAAATCAACTGGCGAGATCCGATCTCGCACTTCATGGCGACGCTCGGCGGCGTGCGACTGGGCGGCCGACGGACCTTCTTCAATTCAACGCGAACCTTCCAACAACCGATCGTGAACGCACCCGTGACGCGCGGCAGGTCCGATCTGCTCGCCAATTTCCACCAGGCACGCGGCGCCGTGACGGTACCGGTCAAACCGATTGTCACCGGCCCCTACACCCTCGCGCGCCTGTCGCGGATCGAGCCGAGCGCTTACGCCCACTATCAAAACTTTGCGGTCGACCTCAGCGCCATCCTGGCGCACGAAGTCGCTGCGCTCGCCGCCGCTGGGGCGACAGTGATTCAGATTGAAGAGCCGGCGATTTGCTACGACGGCCTGCACGACATCCGCCTGCTGCGCAACCTGTTCGAGCCGCTATACGCCGCGCGCGGCAACGCCGAGATTGCCATCGCAACCTATGGCGGCGACGCCGATCCGATCTACCCGCAACTCAACTCGATTCCCGCCGACATCGTCGCCGTTGATCTCACCGGCAGCACCGCGCTGTGGGACACGATCGCCAGCACCGGCTCCGGCAAGACGCTCGCGCTCGGCGTGGTCGACGGCCGCGACTCCACGCTCGAAGATCCGGTCGCTCTCGCCAGTCGACTCGATCGCCTGCTGCGGCGCTACGCGCCCGATGCGATCTATCTGCAACCGTCGTGCGGCCTCCGCTCCCTGACTCCCACCCAAGCGCGCGCTAAGCTGATGCTGCTCGCCGCAGTCCGCCGCCATCTGCAAGCCGTTTGAAGCTGGGCTGGTGCGGTCGCGGAGAAACCGATACTAGTTGCGTTGGTCAGTGTGGTAGCAAGCAATGAATCGAGACGATGTGAGAAAACTGTTCGAGCGACTCAACGTGCGCGGCAACCAGATCGTCGTGCATGCGTCGCTGTCCGCCTTTGGCGAAGTCGAAGGCAGTGCGCCGACGGTCTGCAACGCCCTGATCGAGGCGGTCGGTGACGGGACCATTCTGGTGCCGGCATTCACGTATGCCGAGACGTTGATCGGCCTCCGCCCCGGCCGCACCGTGGCGTTTCATCCCGATCTGCCCGTCAGTCGTGAGATCGGCGCGATTGCCGAGGCCTTCCGCCGCGTGCCCGGAGTCCTGCGCAGCAGTCATCCGACCCACTCCTTCGCCGCCTATGGCCGCAACGCGCGGGATCTACTCTCGACCCAACGCGACAACAACGTGATGGGACCGATGAAGAAGCTCAACATCGCGCAAGGTCAATTGCTGCTGCTCGGCACCACGTTGCGCACAGTCACCGCGATTCATCTTGCGGAAGAGCGGCTGCAGGTGCCGTATCTCTCACGTCGCTCCGCCATCCGCCTCAACGCCGCCGGCTACGAAGAGCGCGTGGTGCTGGAGAACGTCCCCGGTTGCAGCACCGCGTTCGATCGCCTCGAAGCCCGCCTCGATCCGGCCAAGGTGCTGTCGATACCGCTCGCCAACGGTATCGCGCGAAAGATTCCGGTCCGCTACTTGGTGAACCTCGCCACCAGCGCCCTCGAAGCCGATCCGGCCGTGTTCGTCTGCGAGCAGCCCGACTGTGGCAGTTGCACGGCCAAGCGAGACGCGCTCGCCGGCGGCACGCGCTACGCGAGTTCAAAATAGTTGAGCGGCTCGATGCCCGCCGCCGCGCTGACCGGGTTGGTCGTCCTCGCACTCGAAAGCCGGCGCGCCAGCGAGATCGCCGAACTGATCCGGCGTCACGGCGGCACGCCGCTGATCGCCCCGGCGCTGCGTGAGGTACCGCTCGACGAGAACCAGCCGGCGTTCGCCTTTCTCGCGCAACTCGAACAGGCCGCAATCGACATCGTCATTCTGCTCACCGGTGTCGGCACTCGCACGCTCGCCGCGGCGATTGAACCGCGCTGCGCGCACGATCGCTTCGCCGACTTGCTCCGCCGCGTAAAGTTGGTGGCGCGCGGACCCAAGCCGGTCGCGGTTCTGCGCGAGTTCGGCCTGACGCCAGCGGTGACTATTCCTGAACCCAACACGTGGCGTGAGATCCTTGCCACGCTCGACCGCGACCTGCCGGTCCGCGGTCTGCGCGTCGCGGTACAAGAATACGGAGTGCCCAATCCCGAATTGTGCGACGGCTTGCGCCAGCGCGGCGCGACCGTCACCACCGTGCCCGTCTATCGCTGGGCGTTGCCGGAGGACACTGAGCCCCTGCGCACTGCCGTCGCCGAACTCGTTGCCGGTCGGGTCGACATCGGCCTGTTCACCAGCGCGACCCAGGTCGAGCATCTCGCACTGATCGCGAACCAAGAGGGCGTCGATCCGTCCCGCTTACGGACCGCATTCCAGCACGTGCTGATCGCGTCCATCGGGCCCGTGTGTAGCGCCGCATTGCGGGCGCACGGGTTGCCGCCGGACATCGAGCCCGAGCATTCGAAGATGGGCCACCTCGTGGCAGCGGCGGCACGGAGCGGATCCGCGTTGCTGCACTCAAAGCGTGGAGCCTAGCTCTTATTGGGAGCCAGCGCTTTACGTTTCGCGCTGTACGTTTTACACCTAACTTGTGCGCGATCACCCGTTTCTCAAAGCCTGCCGCCGCGAGGCGACACCGTTCACGCCGATCTGGCTGATGCGGCAGGCCGGCCGCTACATGCCCGAGTATCGCGCGGTGCGCGACAAGCTGAGCTTCCTCGAATTGTGCCACAACCCGGACGCCGCCGCCGAGGTGACCGTCACGGCGGTCGAGCGACTCGGCGTCGATGCGGCGATCATCTTCGCGGATATCTTGCTCGTGCTCGAACCGATGGGGATCGGACTCGAATTCAGCAGCGGCGATGGCCCGCTGATCAAGCATCCAGTGCGCACCGGAAGCGATGTCGATCGGCTGCCCGAGATTGACCCGCGGCAGTCACTGCCCTTCGTCTTCGAGGCCGTGCGCCGCGCCACCGCCGCGCTGCGCGTGCCGCTGATCGGCTTCGCTGGCGCACCGTTTACGATCGCCTCGTATATCGTCGAAGGCGGCGCGTCGCGCAATTACATCCACACCAAGGCCTTGATGTACCGCGATCCGGGCGCGTGGCACGCGCTGATGGCAAAGCTCACGCGTGTGGTCGTGACGTATCTTAACGGCCAGATCGCGGCCGGCGCGCACGCGGTGCAATTGTTCGATAGTTGGGTCGGCTGTCTCGCTCCCATCGACTATCGCGAGTACGTGCAGCCACACATGCGCGATCTGATCCGTGGGATCACGCCGAACGTGCCGGTCATTCACTTCGGCACCGGCACCAGCGGGTTGCTCGAACTGATGCGCGACGCCGGCGGCACGGTGCTCGGCGTCGATTGGCGTGTCGATCTCGCCGGCGCTTGGCAACGCATCGGCCACGACGTGGCGGTGCAAGGGAATCTCGACCCGGTCGCGTTGTTCGCGCCACCGGCCGAGATTCGGCGACGCACCGCTGCGTTGCTCGATTCAGTTCGCGGCCGGCCGGGACACATCTTCAACCTCGGTCACGGCATTCTGCCGGAGACACCGGTCGATCATGTGCGTCTTCTGATCGACACGGTGCACGAGCTGAGCGCACCCCGTGAGGCGTGATGCCTGAACCATTCGACTCGATCTTGCTGATCGCGTTCGGCGGCCCGACACAACCCGACGAGGTGCGGCCGTTCCTTGCCAACGTCACACGCGGGCGATTTCTTCCGCCGCCCCGGCTGGAAGCCGTCGCGCATCACTACGAACTGATCGGTGGCCGGTCGCCGCTCAATCAGTTGACCTTTCGTCAAGCGGCCGCGCTCACGGTGGAGTTGCGCGCACGTGGCCTGGCCCTGCCCGTCTTCGTCGGCATGCGCAACTGGCATCCGTTTCTCCACGAGACGCTCGCCAAGATGGCAGCGGCCGGCCATCGTCGCACGGTCGGCTTGATTCTCTCCGCGCAACAGAGCGAGGCCGGCTGGCAACGCTATGTCCAGGATGTCGCCGATGCGCGCGCGGTGGTGAGCGAAGCGCCGGAAGTCGCATTCGCACCGCCGTGGCCGACGCACCCGCTGTTCATCGAAGCCGTCGCCGAGCGCACCGCTGTGGCGTTGACTACCATCGCGGACGGCGAACGCGACCGTGTCCATTTGATCTTCACGGCGCACAGCATACCCACCGCGATGGCAAATGGATCTCCCTACATCGCGCAAATCGAGGCCGGTGCCAGCGCCGTAGCACAGCGTCTCGGGCATCGCGGTTGGTCCGTGGCGTATCAGAGCCGCAGCGGTAATCCGCAGGATCCCTGGCTGGAGCCCGACATCGGCAACGCACTGCGGGCTCTCGCTGCGAACGGCGTCCGCAGCGTGGTGGTGTCGCCGATCGGTTTTGTGTGCGACCACGTCGAGGTGCTGTACGACCTCGACATCGAAGCGCGCGCGGTCGCGGAGCAACTCGGCATCCACTTCGCCCGGGCGGCGGCGGTGAACGATGATCCTTCCTTCATTCGCATGCTGGCTGAATTGGTGCGGACGAGGGTAGATTCGACGCGCCCGGCGCCAGGGACGGCTTCCTCCACCTGGAATGTGCATGAGTGACACTCGCCCCGCTCACCACCGCGTTACCGTCGTCGGCGCGGGCATTGCCGGCCTCGCTGCAGCACATCGCCTGGTAGAGCTGAGTCGCGAACGCAATCAACCGATCAATCTGTCGCTGCTCGAGGCGGCGAAGCGTCCCGGTGGTTCGATCGCAACCGAGCGGATCGACGGCTTTGTGATCGAGGCGGGACCGGATTCGTTCATCTCCGAGAAGCCGTGGGCGTTGCAGCTCTGCGACCGCATTGGTCTGACGCCGCGGCTGGTGCGCACCCGCGACGAGCACCGCCGCACCTACGTCGTGCACAACGGCCGCTTGCACTCGTTGCCCGATGGATTCCTCTTGCTCGCGCCGACGCAGTTCTGGCCATTGATCACCACGCAGCTGTTCACGTGGCCGGGCAAGCTGCGCATGGCGCTCGATCTTGTTTTGCCGCGCGGCGCTCAACGCACCGACGAGAGCCTCGGCTCATTCGTCACGCGCCGTCTCGGGCACGAAGCATTGGAACGCGTCGCGCAGCCGTTGATTGGTGGCATCTACACGGCCGATCCCGATGATCTCAGCCTTGCGGCGACCATGCCGCGCTTCCTAGAAATGGAGCGGCGCGACCGCAGCGTGATCTGGGCGATGTGGCGCCAGCAGCGCCGGCAGCCGGCCGCTACGCGCGCGGCCAGTGGCGCGCGCTGGAGCTTGTTCGTCAGCGTCGACGACGGCATGCAGACGGTCGTCGACACGCTCGCGCAACGTTTGCCCGAAGGCGTGCTGCGCTGCGACACTGATGTCACCGCCATCACGCGCGCTTCTGAATCCATGGAGTGGCAACTGCACCTCAATGACGGGACCCGGGCCGCTGCCGATGCGGTTGTCCTCGCGACGCCAGCGCATCGTAGCGCGACGCTGCTACGCGAAACGGCGCCCACTCTCAGCGAAGCGCTGAGCCGCATTCCGTACGCGTCGTCGGCGACCGTGAGTCTGGCGTATCCGCTCGCGGCCTTTCCACGACCGCTCGATGGCTTCGGCTTCGTCGTGCCGCTGATCGAGTCGCGGGCGATCATCGCCTGCACCTACAGCAGCATCAAGTATCCCGGCCGCGCGCCGAACGGGCATGTGCTGCTGCGCGCATTCGTCGGCGGCGCGTTACAACGCGAGCGCTTCGATGCCGACGACGCGACGATGGTGACAAGCGTTCGCCAAGAATTAACGGCGCTGCTCGGCGTGTCGGACGCTCCGTTGTTCACGCGCGTGCATCGACATCATCAAGCGATGCCCCAGTATCGTGTCGGTCATCTGGAGCGCATGGCACGGATCAATCGCGAGGTCGCAGCGCTCGGCGCCCTCTCCCTTGCCGGCAACGCCTATCGCGGCGTCGGCATCCCCGACTGCATTCATTCGGGCGAGCAAGCGGCAGAGTCCGTGCTGAGCCACCTCGCGTCCCGGCAAGGGTAGCGCCTCCGAACTCAGGAGAGATCCTTCACATAGCGGCGCGTTTGCGCATCGCGCCAGTACCCCGCGGCGCGCCAGAATGCGGTGCCGCCCTCGTTGCCTTCGAGCACGATGCACCCGATTCGCTTGGCGCCCATCTGACGGAGCTGTGCTTCGACCGCGGCGACGAGACGTTTTGCGATGCCGTGACGGCGATACGCCGGATCGACTGCAAGCCTGGCCATGCTCGCCCGCCAACCGTCCCATCCACCGATGAGGCTGCCGGCCAGACGCGCGCCAGCCCACGCCAGCACAAACAGCTGCCGGTCGCGTTTGAGCCGTCGTCGCACTCCCTCGCCGTCGTCGGTCACGCTAGGTGCCGCACCGGCGCGCTTCCACAGATCGAGGACCGCGTCGATGTCCTTCACCCGACACGGGGCAATCACGATTCGAGTGCGCCCAGCCGCGCGTGCGATTTGCTTCGTAGTCGTCCGACGCACGGCGTCCCGTTACCGTTCCAGCGATGACTCCGCAAGACGAATCAGCGGAGCAGCATTCAGTTCGGGCAACACCCCGCGGTCAGCGGGCGCGAAGTAGGCGCGCAGCGACGCCATGACATCCTGCAGATCGAGTCCGAGCATGCGCGGCGTCTGCTCGGCGACATGCGCGAGCTTGTCGAGTCCTTCGACGGACAATATCTGGACGCCGGCCAGTGTGCCGATGTGCACCTTCAGCAGCGCCGCGGCGATCTGGATCAGCCCTTGGAGCAACAGGGCGGGCTCGCTGTCGCGTGGCATCGCCGCCCACAAGCCCTCCCAGGCTTCGTGCGCTTCCCAGAAATAGTGCGCGTTGAACAGATCGACGCCGAACAGCCACGCCTCCAACGTCCGCCACTGCTCCGGTTGCCACGCGGCGTGCCGATGCAGTGTAGGGTTCGGTTCGTACGAGTGCCCGCGTGGATCGCGAGTCGGATGGGGGTGCACGCCGGGCACGTAGCGGTAGGCGGGAAACGGGCGCGCGGTGTAGCGCGCACGCGGCCCGGGGTCGGGGATGACGGATCCGACCGATCGGACCGATCGGTCGGATCCGTCATCACTCATTTCGTCTCCGCTTCGCCAACGACCGCGTGCGTCGCCGGATCGTAGATCACCGGATCCAACCTTGGCCGCGTAAACGCGAGCTGGTTGTCGATGTAGAGCGAGAAGCCTTCGGGATAATCCTTGTAGCGCACGTGGCCGTCGGGGCGGTCCCAAATGATCGTGAGATCGTGGCCGCGATAGCGCAGACGGTCGAGGACGAAATACGGCCACTCGCGCGCGGCGGGACGCAGCTCGATGCGCTCGTCGCGCCGCGGCGTGAGGCCGACCACGCCTTCGACCACCAGCGCGTTATACATCGAGTGGAAGTCGTGCGAGATGTCCGATGGCTTCGGAAGCGCCGTCGACGCCCCCGGCTCCCACTGCGAATAGTATTCGTGCGCGTTCGGTCGCCAGGCCGGATCGTTGGGATGCACGCCAGGCAACATCAATGACGTGTAGCGCGCCATCAGTTCCATGAAATGCGCCGGCGTCACGCTCTCCTGATGATAGTCGTGCATCGCGCGGATCAGCGTCAATCCGCCCATGCTGATCGGATGCGGCGCGATGTTGCGCGTCAGTCCGCTCATCTCCCACGTCCACTCGCGATAGTGCGCCAGGCTGGTAATCACCGGCGGAAAGCGCGCCCAGAACTCGGCCGGGTCAACCAGTTTGTTGAGCGCGCTGAGGTACGGTTGCTCGTCGGGCGCCAATCGCATGGTGAATGGAAAGAACCCGTGCAGCTCGCGGATCGGAATGCGCACGTCGTCGGCCGCGCGTTGGGGATAGAAGAACGCTGATGGCGCGTCCCACAAGTGCTGCAACACCGCAGCGCGAATCTTGCCCGCAACCGCGGTGAACTCTTGTTGCAGCGCCTGATCGCCGACGCTCTCCGCGAGTTCGGCAACGCCCGCCGCATTGCCGTAGACGAAGCTGGCGAAGTCGACGCGCTCGAGCTCGACCGGCTTGCTGAACAAATCGAGCTTAAGGCCCGAGAAGTACCACCACGACAAGATGTCGAGGTCGTAGCCGGTGATGCGCGGAATGTTGCGGCTCGGCAGCCCGTCGCCGTCGGGATCGAACGCGCGCATCCATGTCCGCACGTCGCTGGCCATCGCCGGCAGCAAGCTGCGCAGCGTGGCGGGATCGATGGGATGCACACGATGGAAGTCGGCGACCGCCGCGGTGGTCCACTGCGAGTACATCTCGCCCCAGTACGGGCTGCCCGGCGCGTCCATCAACGCCCCGATCGATGAGAGATTGCGGTAGCTGTTGCGCGCTTGATCGAGGGCGAAGTGCGGATCGCGCAGGTACGTCAGCTCCTTGATCTGCGCCGGCGCGGCGAACGAAATCAGGTTGTCGAAGCCGAGCTTGCCCTCGTAGAACGCCGCGCCCTGCAAATCGGTGGTGTTCACCTCGACCAGACTGAAGCGCACGATCCACCAGCGGTAGTACCACATCCGCTTCATCGCGCCGTCGGGACAATCGAAGTACGGCACGTTGTCGAAGAACCAACGCTGGTACGCTTCGACGTGGCGTTCCAACGTGTCGTTGGGCAGCGCGCGCGCGCGATTGCTCGGCGCGGCGTTATCGAAGCTGGCGGCGACGGTGACGCGCACGGGGGTGCCGTCGGGAATTGTATCGACCGTCCGGTGCAGGTGAATCGGATAGCCCTCGCTCGCATCGAAGCCGGGTGCATCGAGGTACACCGACAGCGGCTGGCCGTGGTACTGGCCGCTGCCGAGCAGCGGGTACGCCGTCGGACCGGTGGAGTTGGGCATGGTGAAGTTCTGCGTCATCACCTGCACCACCACCGAGTGCGCCTGGCCGTCGCGCGAACGGATGTCGTAGCTGGCCACCGCGCGATCGTCGTAGGTGATGAACTTGTGCTCGTCGATGTCGACGGTGCCGAACGTGTAGCGAGTCAGCGTGCGGCTGGGATAGCGCTCGATGGCGTATTGGTTGTCGTAGATGACGGCGGGTTGGCCATCGATGACGAAATAGGTTTCGAACAACCGCTTCAAGCAGAAATCGGAATGGGTGTAGCAGAACTTGCCGACGAAGCCGGGTTGCGCCAGTGCTTCCTTGCTCCACAAACGGCGGCCGGACGACAGCAGCAAGTCATCGTCGTCGAGCAGCAACTCGCGCGCGCGCTGCGCCGGCAAGCCACGCGGCAGCGCCTTGAAGACTTGATGGCCGAGGACAAGGTCGACATAGAGACGCTCGTATGCGTCACGATGATCGGTGATGGACTCGAAGCGCAACCATGGGACAAACGGCGCGCTCTGCACGGCGAGCGGCAACTCGGGCAACTGCGCCGGCACTTCGGGCGGCCGCGCGGCGCGCCGCTCATAGACAACCAGCGCGGCGACGAACCCGACCAAGCCCAGCACAATCGCGATCACCCACACCCTACTCAGCCGCGCCATGTTCCGACCCTACTGGGGCCAAGGCCGGTCTGTCTAGCGCAGCCTCTGCCATGGCAAGGCCTGCGGAGGAGAAACGGATGAGCCCCGGCGCCGTTGCTGTCGCGAATTCGCGTTGACGACCCCCCAGGGTCAAACTAAGATGCGAGGCTGAAAGAGGGGGAATTGGTGGGGGCATCGCATCGTTCGCGGCTCAGCTTCGCAATCGCCATACTGACCGTTGTCACGCTGCAGAATATCGTGGCGCAGCGCGCGCTCGCTGTTTACGGGGGCGGCGGCGCGGCAAACACGGATTGCTTGGCGGTCTTCGATGCCGACGTGAACTTCCCCCCCGCGCGGCCATTGAGTATCCGCTGCGTCGATGGCGATCCAACATGCGACGCCGACGGAGTCGTCAACGGCGTCTGCACCTTCAGCGTCGGGGTTTGCGCAAACAGCACCTACAATCCCAGCAAGTGTACGCTGCAAGGCGTCCAGTCGATCACCGTCGGCCATGCCGACGATGATGGGGTCGATCCCAAATTCGACCCCGACTTTCAATTGCTGCAGGGCGCCATCGACAATGCCATCGACCCGCCCACCGCCGTGGCGGATAGCTGCTCGGGGCGCGTGAACATTCGCGTCCCGATTCATGGTCCGTTCGGCAAGCCAACCGTTCACAACTGCTCGCTCAGCATCAAGACGGTGAAGCTGACAACGGTTGTCCAAGTCATACAAGGTAAGGTCTACCCCAACGACGTCGACGGACTCATGCTCATGTGTCGGCCGGCACCGAAGACCAGTAACGGCTGCGACCCGCGCACTTTCTTCACCGGCACCTACGATCGCATTCAAAAGCAGATCTTCAATCAGAGCTGCGCCACCGCCACCTGCCACGACTCGCAAACCAAGGCGGCGGCGCTGCTATTGGAATCCGGTGCCTTCCCGGCCAATTTGATCAACGTGGTGCCGACGACCGCCAGCGCCGCGGCGGCCGGCTGGACGCGCGTGAGCGTGCCGAGCGTCGGCGTTGGTGACCCGACGACGAGTTTGCTCTATCACAAGATCATCACAGGTGGATTGCCCGACGCGTCCTATGGACTGCGCATGCCACGCGGACGACGCGTGCTCAACGTCAGTCTTCAAGAAGCCATTCGGTTGTGGATTCTCAGTGGTGCACCCGACACCGGGTGGGTGCCCGGCACCGACTGACGCACCTATTGCGGTCACGAAGGAGAAGGACTCATGCCTATCGATCCCAACGCACCTCTGAGCCTGGCCGATGCGCGGCAGTTGCTGCGTCGCGCCGGCTTCGGCGGAACGCCGACCACTATCAACAACCTATTGCTACGCACAGCGACGCGCGGCGCCGCCGCCGACGGGATGCTGAGGTTCCCCGCGCGCAACCTCAAGCCTATCGGCGCCGACATGACGAAGGTGCGCCATAGCTGGATCCGCACGATGTTTTTCACGGCCTATCCGCTTCGAGACAAGCTCGTCCTCTTTTGGCACGACCACTTCGCCACCAGCGCCGTCAAGGTCACCAATCCCAAACTGATGTACACTCAGATCGGCCTGCTCTATCTCTACTACAAGGGCAATTTCAAAGACTTCGTGAAAGCGATCAACAAGGACCCGGCGATGATCGAGTTCCTCGACACGCAAAACAATAACAAGCAAGAACCCAACGAGAACTATGCCCGCGAGTTGCAAGAGCTGTTCACCTTGGGCGTGAAGGATCTCAACGGCAACAACAACTACGCGCAAGAAGACGTTGCGCAGATCGCGCGCGCCTTCACCGGCTGGCGCCGCAACCTGACCACGGTCAAGGCGGAATTCCACCCGTCCAGCCACGACTTCATGGCCAACTTTCCCAGCCGCGGCCCCAAGGTCATCTATAAGAACAATCCCGCCTTCGGTGCTGGCGGCGCGGCCTATGCCGCAAACGCCGGTGAGGAAGGGCCGCAGGAAATCGACACGGTCATCGACAAGATCTTCCTCCACCAAGACAGCGACGGCAAGAATACTGTCGCCCGCTACATCGCCAACAAGCTGTTCACCTACCTCTGCCACTCCCAGCCGACGATCCCAGTGATCGACGAGATCATCGCGTTCTCCAGCTTCGACACCTTCTTCGACATCGGCGCGCTGGTCAAAGGCATCATCTGTCACGACGAATTCTACGCCACCGAAGCCGCCCCGGCACCGTACACCGCGACGACGAAGAAATCGGTGAAATGGCCGGTGGATTACGTCATGAGCACCCTGCGGCTGCTGGGCGTGCGGCCGTACGCTGTCGATTTCGCCATTCGAGGAGGATCTTATGCTGATGTGGTCGATCACATGGACGCGATGGGCCAGTTGCTGCTCGAACCACCGAGTGTATTCGGATGGGATTGGGAAACCTCATGGGTGAGCAGTACCACCCTGTTGGCCCGCTGCACCTTCGCTCGCGACGTGGTTGCCGCACGCGATCGCAACGTCTACGGCTTCCGTCCCGAGCTGATCAAAATCAGCCTCTCACCTAAGGTGTTCTTGATCGATCTCACCGACCCGACGGATATTCTCACCAATGCCGCCAAGTATCTGGGCATCGACGATCAACTCTCGACCGATGATGTCGCCGCGCTGGTGACCTATCTGCGCGATGATGGCCAAGGCGGCCAGTACACGACTCTCGACCTACACGATTACAACATCCGCAACACCAAGCTGTACGGCCTGTTCGGCATCCTTCTTCAATCCCCCGCCTACCAGATCCACTAGGAACAGCAGGAGAACGCCATGGCAATCACGCGACGACAGTTTCTCAAGCGCACAGGGGCACTCACCGCCGGCAGCTTCCTCAGCCAGGGACTGTTCCGCAATCCGCTGTTCTTGCAGCAGGCCATGGCCGCGATCGGCGACCGCTACCTGGTGGTCGTCTTTCTCGACGGCGGCAACGACGGCCTCAACACGGTCGTGCCGCTCGGCGACGTGGGGAGTTCGGCACTGCGGGCTGCCTACGAGGCTGCGCGCGGAACCGGTCCGACGGGCCTGCGGCTCGATACAGGTATCCTGACGCAATTCGCGACTGACCCTAACACCGGCACGCCGCTGGCCTTGCACCCGGGCATGAGCGCGCTGCTCGATTCCACCGTGCGCCCACATGCCGCCGTCATCCAAGGCGCTGGTTATCCGAGCTACAGCCTGTCGCACGACGAGTCGCGGACCGCGTGGCAGACCGGCAATCCGCTCGGCGATGGCGCGTTCCCCAATGGCTGGGTGGGCCGCTATCTCGCCGCCAACTATGGCTCCTTGGAGATTCCCGGCGTCGCGGTTCGCTCGGAGGTGCCTGGGGAGTTCCGCCAGCGCACTACCAACGTGTTGACCATCAATCGCGTAAAAGACTTCGATTTCCCCTACGATCCCTCCTTCGGCGGCGACGACAACGCGAAGCGGACGGCGTACCTTGCCCTCTGCGACAAGGCCTCCAGCTCCATGCAACCAACGTTCAAGTACATCGGCGACAGCGGCACCAGTACGTTGTTGAGCACCGAAAGCTACCCGCAAGTCGAAGGCCCGTACAACGCGCGATCCGATGGAACGACCAAGTGGTACAAGCACTACTCGAACAGCATCCAAGGCGAACCAGTCGGGCTCAATACCGGCTTCGCCCGCAATCTCCGCGAAGTCGCCAAGATGATCTACGGCGTCAGCCAAGGCATCCCTGCCTATAATCCGCTTACCACCCGCTTCTTCGAAGTCGCCAATGGCGGCTATGATACCCATCGCGATCAGGGGATCGATGGGGCCAACGATCAACAGAACGGCCTGCATCACGAAGTCTTCGACGCGCTCTCGCTCTTCTACAAAGACTGCCTCGACATGGGCGTGGCGAACAAGGTACTCGTGCTGGTGTGGAGCGAATTCAGCCGGCGCATCCCGCAGAACGACAGCGGTACCGATCACGGCTCGCAAGGCCCCGTGTTCGTGATCGGCGGTACGGTCAACGGGGGCGTCGCGTACGGCAACCATCCCAACATCAACGGCGTCGATTCCGGTGCGCCGCAAGCCCTCGACGACGACGGCAACACGCCGTACTCCCAAGCGCCGAACAATCTGTCGGACCTGACCCTGCCCTTCCGCTCCACCGACATCCGCGACATCTACGGGACTATTCTAAAGCACTGGCTCAACCTTGACGACGCGACCACTCAGAGTTTCTTGCCGCTCGACACCGGGATGGACCCGGACACATTCTGGACCGTCCCGAACTTTGGTCTCGGTTTCTTGCCTTGAGCGCCGTACCAGATTCCCTGTTCCCTGTAGGGGCGACGCATGCGTCGCCCTCCGATTGACGTGCCCATCGCGGAGAAGACAGAGGGCGATGCATGCATCGCCCGTACGCGGCTGCTCCTGACATTCGTCCCTCCCTCACCTCATTCTCCGCCCACATCCGTCGGCTTCAACTCGCTGTTCTGTTGCATCCATCCGACGACGCGATCGACCTCGCGTCGCTCAGCGACAAGAAACCGTTCGATCGCAGCCGCCAGCCGCGGCTCGCGGACGTAGTGCATGCTCGTCGTCGGCTGCGGATCGAATCCGCGCAGCGTCTTGAACTCACCCCCGGCACCGGGCTCGAAACGTTGCAACCCGCTGGCGATGCAGTGCGCCACCGCAGCGTAGTAGCAGACGTTGAAGTGCAGATGCCGCAACTCCTTGGTCGCACCCCAATAGCGGCCATAGAACACTCCCGCCTTCTGTACGTTGAAGGTGCCCGCGATCGGTACCCCTTTCTCCAGCGCGACCACGAAGCACAGGTTGCGCTTGAACCGCCGGCGGAGCAGCTCGAAGAACTCCGGGCTCAGGTACTGTCGCCCCCAGTAGAGCTTGTCGATCGTGGCCTTGTAAAAGTCGAACATCAGCGGGAACCATTCGTCGGGAATGTCGTCGCCCACTCGCACGTCGATCGTCACCTCTTGTACCGCCAGTTCGCGCTGCTCGCGTCTAATTTGATTGCGCCGCTTGCTGCGAAAGTGTTCGAGGTAGTCGTCGAACGTCGCGTAGCCGGCATTCTGCCACTGATACTGAAACCCGGCGCGTTCGAGGAAGCCGTCTTCGCGCAATGCCGCCGCCTCGTCGGCGCGGCAGAAATTCACGTGCACTGAAGACAGGTCGTTGCGCTCGCAGATGTCGCGCAAAGCGCGGCTGAGCAGCCGCAGCAACGCGGGTCGGTCTGCGCCCGCCGCCGTCAACAGGCGCGAGCCGGTCGCGGGCGTGAACGGCACCGCGACCAACACCTTCGGATAGTAGGCGATGCCGGCGCGTTGAGCGGCGGCCGCCCATTCGTGATCGAACACGAACTCACCCATGCTGTGCCCCTTCAAATAGAGCGGACACGCCGCCACGAGTCGGCCCTGTTGATCGCGCACGGCGAGATGTTGCGGTAGCCAGCCGGATTCACGGGTGACGCAGCCGGACTCTTCGAGCGACACCAACCAGTCCCATTCGAGAAACGGCGAGCCATCGGCGCCGACCAGTGCATTCCATTCCAGGCGCGCGATCTCGCTGAGCCTGGCCACCACCCGCACTTCGTACATGCTTGTGATGTGACTGAGGCCGCGGCGAAAGTCGAGGCCCCCTTTCACTCACTCGCCGGATCTGCCACAAGCGCCCGACGATGATGTGGATGCTCTGGTTGTTGTTCCTCGTCTGGGGCGGCTATGCGCTGTTGGGGCAGCGCTGGCGGATTGCGCCGTTGCTCGATCCGCCCGAGCTCGACCTGCCTCCCACGCGCGTGGTCGCGGTGGTACCCGCACGCAACGAGGCTAACGAGTTGCCCCACACGCTCCCCGCACTGCTGCAGCAGACCCATCGCGATCTCGTGGTCGTGCTGGTCGACGATCATTCCGACGACGGCACCGCCGATGTGGCGCGGCGACTCACGGCCGACATCCGCGCAAGCGATCGCCTGGTGATTATCGACGCTCCTGTTCTTCCGGCACAATGGACCGGCAAGGTTTGGGCACAGCAACAAGGTGCGGAGCGCGCACGCGAGCTGGGCGCGGAATGGATCTGGTTCACCGACGCCGACATTCGTCACGACAGCCACGTGCTCGCGCGTTTGCTCGCGGCCGGACACTGCCGGCAACGCGACGTGGTGTCGGTGATGGCGCGCCTGCGCTGCCACACGGCCTTCGAAAAGCTTCTCATTCCCGCCTTCACCTATTTCTTCGCCGGCCTCTATTCGTTCCTCGCAATCGGCAACGATGCGTCATCCGCCGCCGGTGCGGCCGGCGGCTGTATGCTGGTGCGCGTCAGCACGCTCGATCGCATCGGCGGAATGGCCGTGATCCGCGACGCGGTGATCGACGACGTCGCGTTCGGCCGTGCCTGCAAAGCGGTCGGTGCTCGCTTGTGGCTGGGTTATGATCCGGGCGTGAACTCGACCCGCGGCTACGCCACGCTGGCGGACATCTGGAACATGGTCGCGCGCAGCGCCTACACGCAACTCGGCTATAGTCCCTTCGCGTTGCTTGGCTGTCTGCTCGGACTCGCCTTCGTGTTTCTGGTGCCGATGGCTGGAATCGTCTTCGGATCAGGCGAGCTGCGTCTTCTCAGCGCGCTCACCTACATCGCGATGCTCCGCACCTACAGCCCAATGATTGCGTATCTGGGCTGCGCGCCGGCGTGGGCGCTGGGCCTGCCGCTGTCGGCTACGCTCTATGCCGGCATGACCGCATCGTCCGCGTGGCGCCACCACGTCGGCACGGGCGCCGCATGGAAGGGTCGCAACTATGGTCCCGCGGTGAATCAGCGCGAGCACTCGCCGTCCAATTCATGTACCATGCGCAGCCACAGCGGAGCGGAGCGTGAGTAACCCGAGTGCAACCCCGGCGGCCGAGAGCCGCGCGTTCGCCAATCTCAAGGAACTGTTTCAAGCGGGGCGACCGTTGATCTACATCCGCTCGCCTGAAGAAGCGCGCGTTCACTTACTGTTGAACGAGGCCAATGCGCAGATCTTCAGCGGCAAGGCGCCGGTCTGGACCTGGAGTCTGACCGACGGACTGCGGCAGCCCGATGGCAGCGCCGGCACCAAAACCTTGCCTGGCCCACGCGAGGTGCTCGACGTGATCCTCGGCCACAAGGGCCCGGCAATTTTCGAGCTGCGCGACTTTCACGAGTTCCTGCGCGACGCCCCCGACATTCGCCGCCGCCTGCGCGATCTCTACGACCGCTGCCTCGACACCGGCAAGTTCATCATCATCACCTCGCCCCTTCGTGTCATCCCGGAAGAACTTCAGCGCCAAATGGCGTACCTCGATCTGCACAGCCCCGACCTGCCGGAGCTGGTCAGTTTTCTGGAACGCGAACTCACGAGTCTTGGTCAACAAGGTGTCGCGGTCGACAGCAGTGCGGGCGCGCTCTATCAGATGGCGCGCGCCCTCCAAGGTCTTACGCTCACGGAATCGCATCACGCGCTGCGGCGCGCGGTCGCCGTGGCTCAACGCATCGACGAGACAACGCTGCCGCTCTTGCTCGAAGAAAAGAAACTGCTCGTCAACAAGACCGGCTTGATCGAGTACATCGCCGACGGCACCGAGATCGGCCACGTCGGCGGCTTGGAGTACCTCAAGCAATGGTTGATGGAACGTCGCCGACTCTTCCTCGAACGCGAGAGCCTCGCCGCCGAGATCGTCCCCAAAGGTTTGCTGGTGATGGGCGTGTCCGGTTGCGGCAAGAGTCTGTGCGTGAAATCGATCGCCTCGTGCTTCAACCTGCCGCTCTATCGCATCGACATGATCGAGGTGTTCTCCGGTCGCCACGGCAGTCCCGACGGCGCCTTCGTCGAGGCCTGCCGCACGGTGGAGTCGGTCGCGCCGGCGGTGGTGTGGTTCGACGAAATCGAAATGGGTATCACCGCGCAACTGACGGGCGACGCTCAGGCCGACCTCGGCCGCATCTTCGCCTTCTTCCTGACCTGGATGCAGGAGAAGGCGCGCGGCCTCTTCGTCGCCGCTACCGCCAACCGCATCGATCTGCTGCCCGCCGAGATGATCCGCAAAGGACGCTTCGACGAAGTCTTCTTCGTCGACCTGCCGACTGACGTCGAACGCATCGAGATCTTCCGCATCCATTTACAGAAGCGCGGCATCGATCCCGCGCAGTTCCAACTCGATCGTTTGAAGAAATTTACCAAGGGCTGGTCGGGCGCCGAAGTCGAGCAGTGCGTGGTCTCGGCGATGACCGCGGCCAAGCTGCACGACCGCCCGCTGCAGGACGATGACATCCTCAACGTCGCCAGCGGCATCGTCCCGCTGTCCAAAACCATGCGCGAGCAAGTCGACCATATCCGTTCCTGGGCGTACGACCGCGCGGTGCGCGCCTCGCCGCGCGAAGGCAACATCGCCGTATCATGACCGATCACACCGACCGCGGTCCGCTGCGCATTGGCATTCTTGGCGCCGCCCGCATCGCGCCGATGGCGTTGATCCGGCCGGCGCGCCAGGTTCCCGCCGCCGCGATCACCGCCGTCGCCGCCCGCGACCGCGGCAAGGCCGACGCGTTCGCACGCAAGCACGGTATCGGGCGCGTCCACGACAGCTACGATGCATTGCTCGCCGACCCGGACATCGACGCGATCTACAATCCGTTGCCCAACGGGTTGCACTGCGTGTGGACGATTCGCGCACTCGAAGCGGGCAAGCACGTCCTCTGCGAAAAGCCGATTGCCTCGAACGCCGCCGAAGCCGAGCAGATGGCGCAGGCCGCTTCACGCACCGGGCTCGTGCTGATGGAAGCGTTTCACTACCGCTACCATCCACTCGCGGCGCGCATGCGGGCCATCATCGACAGCGGCGACCTGGGGACGATCCGCCACGTCGAAACCCACATGTGCATCCCCCTGCCCTTCCCCAACGACATCCGCTACCGCTACGACCTCGCTGGCGGCGCGGCAATGGACGTCGGCTGCTACACCATCAGCCTCCTGCGCTTCCTCGCCGGCGCGGAGCCAGAGGTGACGCACGCCGAGGCGCGCCTGTCGTCGCCCAAGGTCGATCGCTACATGGAAGCGGACTTCCGCTTTGCCGACGGCCGCAGTGGACGGATGACGTGCTCGTTGTTCTCCGCCGCGTTGCTGCGCATTCGCGCGCTCGTGCGCGGCGATCGCGGCGAATTGCGCGTGATCAATCCCGTCGCGCCGCACCTATGGCATCGGCTCAGCGTGCGCACCGAACGCGGCACCACCAGCGAACGCGTCGCCGGCGACGCCACCTACACACACCAACTGCGCGCCTTCGTCGCGGCCGTGCGTGACGGTACCGCCGTCCCAACCGACGCGACCGACGGCATCGCCAACATGCGCGTGATCGACGCGGTATATCGCGCGGCCGGCTTGCCGCCCCGCGGGACTTGAACGTTTCGGCAGTCGTCATTGCAAGGAGCGGAGCGACGAAGCAATCTCGCTCCAAGTCGTAGGGGCGATGCATGCATCGCACGCCGGGTTCCCCGCCGCGAACATTCTACTTCGCGGGCGACGCATGCGTCGCCCCTACACCGGAAGGCCGACACGGCGCACCGTTGTCACGCGATCCCTCACTGTGGTAGCCAATCAACTGATTGACTGATCGCGGAGGACGGCATGTATCAAGACTACCGAGTCATCGACGCCGACGGCCACGTACTCGAACCGCCGGACCTGTGGGAGCGCTACATCGATCCCGAGTTCCGCCATCAAGCACCAAAAGGTTTCGGCGTGATGAGCATGGACGTGCTCGGCCATCGCATGCCCGACGTGCCCGGTGGTCTCGCCGACGTCGCGCCCGACTACACTACCGGACCGTCCGCGCGCTACGGCTTCGCCGCCAGGCAAGGCTTCAATCCCGCCAGCCAAGTGGAAGCGCTCGACATCGAAGGGATCGACATTGCCGTGTTATATCCGTCGCGCGGCCTCTACGCGGCGTCGGTCGATGCGATCCCGCCGCGCCTCGCCGGCGCGATTTGCCGCGCTTACAATCGCTGGCTCGCCGACTTCTGCCGCTACGCGCCGACTCGTCTGTATGGCGCGGGGATGGTGACCATGCACGATCCCGACACCGCAGTGAAGGAAGCCGTTTACGCGGTCGAACAACTCGGCATGAAGGCGATCTTCATTCGCCCCAATCCGGTCAACGGCCGTACCATCGATCACCAAGACTTCGATGCCCTCTACGGCGAGATCGAGCGTCTCGGTGTGCCGCTCGCCACCCATGAAGGCGCCGGGGTGCATCTCAATCAATTCGGCCGCGATCGCTACGACAAGCTGTTCAAACTCCACATGGTCTGCCACGCGGTCGAGAACATGGGTGGCTGTCTCGACCTGATCGTCGGCGGCGTGCTCGAACGCCATCCGGCGCTGCGCTGCGTCTTCCTCGAGTCGGGAGCCGGCTGGGCGCCGTGGTGGCTCGAACGAATGGATGAGCACTTCGAAGGCTACTTCGGCCCGCGCGAAGCGCCGTACCTCCGCATGAAGCCCAGCGAGTACTTCAAACGCCAATGCTTCATCTCAACCGAGGTCGACGAGCGCGGCACGAAGTACGTCGTCGATGCCTTCGGCGACGATTGCCTGGTACTCGGCAGCGACTACCCACATGGTGACGGCAAGTTTCCGAACGCGATCAAAGAATTCGTCGCCGTCGACACGCTATCGGAAGCAGTGAAGCGAAAAACGCTGTGGGACAACCCGGCGCGGTTGTACGGGATCAGCACGCAGGTGGCATCGTGAGCGCGGCAACGCAACGCGTCGGTGTCATCGGACTCGGTAACATCGGCGGCGCGATTGCCGCGAACTTGATCGTCGACGGCCACGAAGTCCATGTGCATGATCTCGACCCCACCCGCGTCGAAACCCTCGTGGCCGCTGGCGCCACGGCCGCGGCATCAGCGATCGCGTTGGCGCAACGCACCGAGGTCGTGTTCACCTCCCTCCCCAACCCTGCGGCCATGGACACGGTCGCCACAGCCTGGCTGGCGGGCGCCACTCGCGACGCAGTGCTCGTCGATTTGAGCACCAACGCGCCGGTCACAGTGCGAGCGGTCGGCGCGCGCATCTCCGCGGCCGGTTGTCATCTGCTCGAAGCGCCGCTGACTGGCGGCGCGCCGGGTGCGAAGATGCGCATGCTCGTCTTCATGGTCGGCGGCGATGCTGGCGTCTACGAACGCTGCAGGCCGTTACTCGACAAACTCGGCCGCGCCAGCTTTCACATCGGACCGCTGGGGTCAGGCAACGTCGCCAAGCTGGTGAACAGCCTGCTCGCGTTCACTGCGGCGTGGGTCTCGCTCGAAGGCCTCGCGGTGGCGGCGAAGGCGGGCATCGATCTGCGGACAATGATCGAAGTGATCCGCACCGGCGGCGCCGGCAACTTCTTCACCGATCGAATGGTCGAAGGCATCAACGAACGCAATCGTCCCACGTCCTTCTCGCTCGCACTGGCCGCGAAGGATGCCGGCCTGCTGCTCGATGTCGGCCGCGACCTCGGCGTCCCGACGCCGGTAGCCGCCGAGGTCGCGCAGAGCTTCGTTGCCGCAATCGCCGCCGGCCTCGGCGAGCGCGACTTCACCGACCTCGTCGAGCTGATGGAGCGCCACGCCGGCGTGAAGTTGCACCTGCCACCGCCGCGTTCCGCCGGGGGCAGCCCCTAACTCGGCGAAGCGCAATGGCCTCAAGAACGATTGCGCCCCGCGCGCAGTGTTACGTTCCGAGCCGTGCAGCGCTCGACGTCCTACAGAGACCTGCCGAATTCATGCTAGGCGGATCACTCTACATCTGATGAAGGACACCCCACTCAGGCACATGAAGGGACACACGCGAATTCTGAAGGGGATGGTCGGCGACCTGTTCGACGGGGAATCCGAAGCATGCCACCGTTCGCTGATGAGCTACGCGATGACCTCGAGAATATCGGGTTCTATGTTGAGCGCCGGCACGCTAACGAGTCAACGCTTAGGGCATATGTCGGTGGGTGGCACGTACATCCGCTCCTCAACCCTCGATTCTACCGCGCGGGTGAGGCGCCGGTACGGACACGAGCCGAGTCCTTGGTTGTTGCAGTGTTCTCCAAGAGTCGCGGGTCCGTCGATGCACGGCTTCAGTCATTCGCTTCGGCCGCACCTTGCAGGTTTGTTCCAGAACGTGGCTCCCGAGACGGTGAATTGCGTCGACACGGCCACTTTGTTCCCCCGCTAAGGTTCGTCGTCGACCGAGACGGGACGACTTTGGACTTGGCTGAAAACGTGGCGGCGTTGACCGCCATCTTCAATGAGCTCAAGTCGCTGGCGCACTCAGCCGACTCTGACTAATTGTCTCCGCAGACCGCCTAACGACGTGTTGCTGCTGTCGGCGCGTCATTCAGAAGCGGCCAGCCCGCTGTGCGCGCTGGCCGCAGCATGATCGGTGCGCCGCAGCAGAACGCTGAGGCGTTGGACGATGTAGCGCTTCCGTTGATGCAGCGGCGGGGATATGCGTAGGCTCGGTCATGGTCTTCGCAATCGTCTACTCCCCAGAAGCCGTTGACCATCTTGCGGCGCTTTCGAAGGCCACGCAAAGGCTGGTCGTCGATCAGGTGGAGAAGCAACTCACGCACGAGCCGAACCTACCAACACGGAAGCGGAAGCTGTTGCGTCCCAATCCGATTGCTCCGTGGGAGCTGCGATTGGGTGACGTCCGGGTATTCTACGACGTGCAGGAGAAGGCGGAGCTTCTGGTCAAGGTTGCGGCCGTGGGCATCAAGCAGCATAATCAGTTGTGGATCGGCAAGGAGAGAATCGATCTATGAAAGCCATCGAGTTATCCGAGGTTTCTGCCTTGGCCCCGCACATCCAGCCTGGCTGCGATATGCCGTTGCTGCTCACGGACCACGGGCAGGTGGTCGCAGCGATCGTCCCCGCTGACCAGCACGATGCAGAAAGCATGCTGCTGAGCATCAATCCAACGTTCCAGGCCATCTTGGAGCGATCACGAACACGGCTGGAAACCGAAGGAGGTTTGTCCAGCGAACAGGTACGAATGCGGTTGGGACTATCACCGAAGCGGCAAGGCCGGGCAAGGCGCTCCACCCGCCCGCGGCCGCGAGGCCGTTCGGGCAAAGCGTAGCGTCGCGTTCCGTCCGCGGCGCGTGAACACTGGCGCTAGGCGAATCGCAGCGATAGATGTTACGTGATCAAGCGCTGTTGGGTCCAATTCCGCATCGGCGTGAATCGGCGGTCGTCTCTCTCTTCGATGGACTGACCACGCGCGTCAATGCCGACTGCGGCTGTGCCGGATGAATTCGCTGAGTTCCTCGATCTGGTTGCGCACATATTCCGCGCGCGGACTCGTCGATTCGAGCAGCGGCAGCACTTTCTCATATTGCTTGACTGCCTTGTCGTACTCGCCGCGCAAGCGCAGGGCTTCGGCGAGGTGGAAGTAGCCGTCGGCCTCGCGGCCGGCGCGGCCGGCGAGGATGCCGAAGTTGTAGTGGGCTTCGTCGAGTCCGGGCGCCAGCGTGAAGGCGCGTTCGTATTCGCGTAGCGCGGACGAGCTATCTCCCATCGCTTCGAACGCCTTGGCCAGTTCGTGGTGCGCGCCGGCATCGTCGGGGTTGGTTTCGACCGCTGCGGCCAACAGCAATCGCGCCTTGCTCGGCTCGCGCAGGCGCAGCCAAGTGCGGCCGAGTTCTCGATTAGCCGCAGTCCAGCCCATGTCGCGCGCCTGTTCGAGCGTCTGGCGTGCGGCGTCGAAGGCGCCGGTTTCGAGAAACACGACCCCAAGCAGATAGCGTGCTTGCGGATCGTCGGGATGCTCGTCGACCTGCCGGCGATAGACCCGGAGCACGTCGTTCGGCACCTCGGTCTTGGCGTGTAGCAAGGCCTGCACGCGGGCGAGCGCCGCCGACTTCGGCCGGCGTGGCGTCTTGTCCCACTGCTGCGTGCGCAGGATCGCTTCGAGATGCGTGAGGCGATCGTCGTTGAGCGGATGGGTTTGCAAATACGGCGGCGCAAAGGTGGGCGAGACGCGCTGCTCGTCGGCCATCGTCTTGTAGAAGTCGAGCATGCCCTTCGGATCGAAGCCCGCGTGCTGCATGTAGCGCACGCCGAGGTAGTCGGCTTCTTGTTCGAACTCGCGGTGGTACTTGAGTTGCGCGGCGGCGCTGGCGGCCACCGCACCGGCGCCGATGGCCGGCTGCACAATCGACAGCAGCAAGCCGAACAGCGTCGCGTAGTTCATGAATCGGGTTGCGTCCTGCTCGCGCGCGAGATGATGCGCGTGCACGTGGGCGATCTCGTGGCCGAGTACGCCCGCCACCTCGTCGTCGGTGACCGCACGCGTGAGCAGCCCGGAGTGCACGTACACGTAGCCCCCGGGGACAGCGAACGCATTGATCTTGGGATCGCGCACGACCGCGAAGGTGTAGTCGAATGGATCGCCATCCAGATTTGCCACGATGCGTTGCCCCATGCGGCTGACGTAGTTGACCACTTCGACGTCGGTGATCAAAGGCAACTGCGCCTGCGCTTGCAGCGCGAACTTGCGCCCGAGCTCCCGCTCGCTCTCGTCTGACGCCAGCGCCGGCGTGGCAACCCACTGAACCGACCAGGCCAGCACAAGCGCGCGCGCCGCAGTGCGTCGAGTGCGCGATTGCATGGAGCGGCAGTACACCAGCCCCGAGTACGGCTTGCAACCAGCGCGAGCACTTGGCCCAAGCGGCCCGCACGGGTTCCAGCGCCCAGGGCGGGCGCTCGCGGACAGGTCCGACGCCCACTGCCTCTCCGCGAAGCCCGCGCGCACGGCGTGTGGCCAAGTGCGCTCTCGCGGCACGGGGGTTGCGGAGGACCGCGCCCCAGAAAGGGGTCGCAATGGGAGATCGAATTGCGTCGAGTGGAGCACGGGATCTTGCGCAGCTGCACGAGTGGGTCGAATACGGGCGCCACGCCCAGCAGCGGCGCGCGCACATGATCCTGCTTCGCCGTCAAGGCTTGCCAAACTGGCTGATCGCGCATCGCCTGGGCGTGCATCGCGACACGGTGCGTCGCTGGGTGGCCCGCTACCGCGCGCGCGGGCCCGTCGGGTTATGGCACGCCAATTCGGGACGTACGCACCCGGCGAAGTTCACCGACGCGACGGTTGCGACGATCCGGGCCATCGCCAGCCAGCCTCCCGGCGCCCGCAGCGAAGCATTTGCAACCTGGTCGCTGCAAAAGCTGCGCGCTCACGTCATACGTATGGAGATCGTGCACGACATCAGCGTCGAAGGGCTGCGGCAACTGCTCGCGCGAACCGGTGGCCGCCCGCCCGGGTGGCCGCCGCCGGCGACAGACCGCATCGCGCTGGATCGAACGGCTCAGCTGGCATTGCGACGGCTCGCCGGCGACCGTGACATTGGCCGGCGCGCGGTGATCGTGTTGGCGGCGGCGGACGGTTCTTTGGCCAAGGCCATCGCTCTGGACCTTGGTGTCACCGTCAACACGGTGCGGCGCTGGGTGCGTCGATTTGCAGCGGGCGGCGTGCCCGCGCTCGAACGCGTGCCACGGCGCGGTGGCCGAGTGCGGTTCACCGCTGACGTCCGCGCACGCATCTGCGCGTACGCCGCCTGCTCGCCGCGAACGCTGGGGCTGGCGCGGGCTGAGTGGTCGTTGGTAGCATTGCGAGATCATCTGATCGCGAACCAGATCGTGCCGACCATAAGCACGGAGTGGTTGCGGCAGATTCTGCGCGGGTGGCTCCGCGGCGGTGAGGCGATGTGCGCACGACTGGGCATACGCTCCGAAGCCGTGCACGCCGCACATCCGGGGCTGCGCACGAGTCAGCTCCCGGCACTCCGGCAGATCACTGCACGTGCAGCGCGTACTCTAGCAGCTCACTGAGCACGCGGATGCGGCGCGCCCGCAGCGCGCGTTCTGAACGATCGGCAACGGCGAAGTGCTCCAACGCCAGCCGCAGGTTCACCTCGATGAGATCGATGCACGCCTGCGTGCATGCCTGAGAGTGGGCACGCCGGCGGGCGGCGACGATATCAGTAAACGCGATGATCTCGGCCATCACGCCGGCCGATCCCTGCCCGCGGCCTTGTCGTGCATCACGCGCCACCCATCGTAGCCGTACCACTCGATCTGTCGCGCCAGGCCGAGCAGAATACGCATCTCGCGTTCGTCGATCCCGACGCGCCCGAACAGGCGCCGCAGAGAAAACATGATGTGCTCGGGATTTTCCGGATGGAGGAACCCGATCGCCAGCAGCGCGGCCTGCAGCCGTTCATACATGTCCTCCATCGCCGCCGTCGTTGCAATCGCTGGCAGCATCGGCTCAGTCAGCGTCTCCTGCGCGGCGACGAACAATTCGTAGCCGCACACCATGACCGCTTGCGCCAGATTGAGGGACGGATAGTCGGCCGCGGATGGGATCGTGATCAGCTGGTGGCAGAGTTTGACATCGGCGTTGCTGAGGCCGTGGTCCTCGGGGCCGAACACGAGAGCAACGGGTTGGGTCTGCGCGCGTGCGACGATCGCCGGCGCTAGTGCGTGCGGCGCGTGCGTCACCTCACGATAGCCGCCGGCGCGGCAGGTCGTTCCGATCACCAACGCGCAATCAGCGATCGCGTCGGCGAGTGTGACGCACTGCCGCATGTGATCGACAACCCCGCCGGCGTGGGCGGCCATTTTGCGCACCCAAGTCGATCGCAGTGGCTTCGCGCGAACGACGACCAAGTCGCCGAGTCCCGTGTTCCCAATAACGCGGGCGACGGCGCCAACGTTGATGGCGCCACGCGGGCGATGCAGGACGATGCGGATGTTGCGCAGCGACACGGCGAGCCTTACGAGTCCTGGCAAGTCTTGGCGAGGCTTGCGCGGCGCGCGGCCGCGGCGTTACGGCGCTCGGTGCGGACGCCAACGGCGCGCATACTCGATCGGCAACGTCGAGATCTGGCTGCCGTTGAGATGACCGAACACTTCGTCAGACCGCACGAACAGCCCAAGGAAACGGTCCATGGCTTGCACTTGCGAGCGGTACCGGCCGAGCGCGTCGCGCTTGTGGGCGACCTCGTCAGGGGTCAGATCGAGCCGCAGCCAGGCGGTATGCGAGAGGCTCTCGTGCCCAGCACTCGAGCCGCCGATGCCGGCGCGGTTGACCGCGACCTGCCAGAGCGGGTTGCCTGGGTACTCTGGGTAGTGAACGAGGTAGGTCAGCACCTCAGTATGCGTGAATGGAGCGATCTGCGCCTCGCGCAACTCGCGTAGCGCGTCGAGCACGAAGCCACCGGTGGTACAGTGATCGGGATGGCGATCGCGCGGATCGGGAATCGCCACCCAGTCGGGCACGAAATCGCGGAGCAGATCGCGCAGCTCGCGCTTGAGGTCGACCCCCGAGTACTCGATGCCTTGCCGCGGGCTCTCCTCGTAGGGCGGGCGATCCGATTCGGTGAATGGTGACCGATAGGGGCGGCTCTCCGGCCAGTTGTCGCTCCAGAGATCATCGATCCCGTCATCGGGAAAGCCGAAGAACGTGCTGCCGATCTGCTTGCCACCAAGGACTTCAACGGCGCGCAGCGCTTCGTGATGGCGGCGCTCACCGTAGGCGCGAAAGTCTCGACCTGAAACCTTGACGTGTTTGTTTTCCGCGACCACGGCGCTGCGAAAGCCGTCGCCGTTCGTAACGAAAACCACTCGTACTGTGCCGCCGAGTGCGATCACCCGTTGCATCAGGCCGCCAGCGCCCAGTGTTTCGTCGTCGGGGTGCGGAGCCACCACCAGCAGTCGAATCTTACCCGGCACGCGCAACGGGTTGGGGCGCGGTGGCGCCAGGCTGACACCCGGCACGCCTGGAAGTTTGATCGCGGGCGGGGTCGAGTCGAGCGTCGGCCGCGCGGGTCCATTCGGGAGGGCCTGCTCGCTACGACGATCGACGGCGCTGCCGCCAACGGGCGCGGCGATCACTCCGACGACGAGCGCGGTAACTAACCAGAGTCTTTGAGCAGACTTTCGCATCGCGGCTTGAAGCGGTCAGGCCTTCTTTTTGCCGGCGACGGATTCTTCGGTTTTGGTGAGCCGCCGCTCAAGTTCGCGCGAGTGCACCTGGGCGCGGATGCGCGTGAACAGTTCCTGCTTGTTGAGTGGCTTGGTGAGGTACTCGCTGACGCCCAGGGCCATGCCCCGCTGACGCGTTTCCATGTCGTCCTTGGCGGTCAGCAGAATCACTGGGATGGCGCGCGTCGCGTCACTGGCGCGTAGGTGCTCGCACACCTGCAGGCCATCCATATTCGGCATCATGACGTCGAGCACGATGACGTCGGCTGGTTGCCGCGCCAGGGCATCAAGGCAGCCCTGCCCGCTGTCGAC
This sequence comes from Deltaproteobacteria bacterium, assembly GCA_016178705.1. NCBI lineage: Bacteria > Pseudomonadati > Myxococcota > Myxococcia > Deltaproteobacteria bacterium. The sequence goes on from JACOST010000001.1 coordinate 125,876, forward strand.
GGTTTGGCACTCGTAGCCTTCACGCCCCAACAGTCGTGACAAAATCTCCAATGCGTGTGGGTCGTCATCGACGATGAGCACCCGCCCCTTGGGCGCCTGAATCGCTTCTTCTTGCATGACTGGTTTTCCCATCGCCGTCCTTTAGATCAAGTAGCCTTCCGCGGCATCCCCACCGCTGCCTTTGCGGCGTAGCTTGGCGACGAGGGTGGTACGCTTGAGGCCGAGGAGTCGAGCCGCGGCCTGTTTGTTACCCTTGGTGCGGCGCAGCGCCTCATCGATGAGACGGTACTCGAATTCCTCCACGGCTTGGTTCAGATCGATCCCTTCCTCTGTCAGCGTCGGGCGCGGAATTTTCTTCTCCGAAATGAACGAGCGAATGTTGGGCGGCAGCTGTTGAATGTGGATGATGCCGTCATCGCTCAAGATCACCAGGCGTTCGACCAGATTCTCCAACTCCCGCACATTGCCGGGCCAATCGTATTCCCACAGGTGCACCAGAGCCTCGTCCGAAACCCGAACCGGCGCGGCCGACCCTTGCCGCTTCGCATTGTGCTTTTCGAGGAAGTGCTGCACCAAGATCGGGATGTCTGAACGCCGCTCGCGCAACGGTGGAATGAGGAGCGGAATAACTTGGAGGCGGTAGAAGAGATCCTCGCGGAAGCGCCCCTTCTCGACCTCGACGGAGAGCTCGCGATTGGTGGCGGCGACCACGCGAACGTCGACCTTAACGGTGCGATCGGCGCCCACCGGCCTGATCTCGCGGTCCTGCAGCACCCGCAGCAGCTTCACTTGGAGCTGGGAGGTCATCTCACCGATCTCGTCGAGAAAAATCGTCCCGCCGTTGGCCAGTTGAAACATGCCCATGCGGGTGCCGATTGCCCCGGTGAATGCCCCGCGCTCGTGACCGAACATCTCCGACTCGAGCAACTCTGGTGGAATGGCTCCACAGTTGACGGCGATGAACGGATTGCTGGCGCGTTTGCTGTTGGCGTGAATGTAGCGTGCGACCAGTTCCTTGCCTGTGCCGCTCTCCCCCGAGATCATTACCGTCGAGTCGGTGGTGGCGACCCGGTGCGCAATGCTCAGGAGCTTTTCCATCACCGGGTGGTTGCCCTTGATCGTAAACGCGTCCATCGTTGTCCCTAATACCTCACAGACAAAGTGACAAAAAATTAACAGCAAGAGGGGCCGATTACAAGAGCAGCGCCCAACCGGACGACAATTTTTTATCTCTGCGGCCAGAGTGCGCTGCGCCGTATGGGGTTGTTTGGTATGGAGGCCGGGCGGCAGGAGGCGAAATGCGATCTGATGGGAGACGGGCCGACGAAATTCGCCCGGTGGTGATGACGCCAGGATTCATTCGCAGCACCGACGGTTCGGTGTTGATCGAAATGGGCGAGACCCGCGTGATTTGTACCGCGACGATCGAAGACAAGGTTCCGCAATTCTTGCGGGACAGCGGACGCGGCTGGGTGACGGCGGAGTACGGCATGCTGCCGGGATCGGGCGATACGCGCATCGAGCGCGAGGTGACCCGCGGGCGAATCGGCGGCCGAACCCACGAGATCCAGCGGCTCATCGGCCGCAGCCTGCGCGCCGTCACCGACATGACCAAGCTGGGCGAGCGCACGGTCTGGATTGATTGCGATGTGATTCAAGCCGACGGAGGAACCCGCACGGCCTCGATCACCGGTGCGTACGTCGCGCTGGCACTTGCCGTGCGCAAGCTTGCAGCGCAGGGCAAGAGTGGGAACGGGGCGCTCCGCGAAGCGGTCGCAGCGATCAGTGTCGGCGTCGTCGGTAGTGAGGTGCTGGTCGACCTTCGTTACGACGAAGACAGCCGCGCGGCCGTCGACATGAACTTCGTCATGACCCAGGGTGGCCAGTACGTCGAGGTCCAAGGTACCGCGGAGCACAATCCATTCAGCAAGGTGCAACTGGATCACATGGCGGAGCTCGCGTGGGCAGCGATCACTCAGTTGACCCGCGCGCAAGCGGACCTGCTAGCCAAGATGTGACAGAAAACTCACCGCCGAGGACGCGGAGATCGCAGAGAGAGCGTCGCCACGGAGAGTATTCCAGCCATTTTCGTTAACCTCATTGGCGATGGACTTTCGTTTGGCTTCTTCGTGGTCTCCCGCTCATTGGCTCGGCGCTCTCGGCGCGCTCTGCGGTGAATCCGTTCATGTCACATCAGGGTTGGCTCGTGCCTGAAGCGCCGCGGTTGATATTCGCGACTCGCAACGCAGGCAAGGTCGCCGAGTTCCAGGATCTGCTCGCTGGTCTCGCTATCACTCTGCTTTCGCTCCGCGAGTTCGCCGCGATTCCGGAAATTCCCGAGGACGCTTCGACGTATCGCGAGAATGCCCTGGCGAAGGCCGAGGTGGTGTGCCGACACCTTGGGTTGCCAGCACTCGCCGACGATTCGGGTCTCGAAGTCGACGCACTCGCCGGCAGTCCCGGTGTGCGGTCGGCCCGCTTTGCGGGCGAACCCGCCGACGATCAGCGCAACATCGCCAAGTTGCTCGCCGCCCTGCGCGACGTGCCTGCAACCGCGCGCACCGCGCGCTTCCGCTGTACGATCGTCGTGGCGCGGCCCGATGGGGGCGTGTTGACGGCGGACGGATCGTGCGAGGGCCTGATCGCGCCGCAACCGGCCGGCAGCGGCGGGTTCGGCTACGATCCGGTTTTCCTCGTGCCGGCACTCGGGCGTACCTTCGCCGAGCTGCCGTTGTCGCAGAAGCACGCCCTCAGTCATCGCGCCCGCGCCTGTGCCGTGTTGCGTCCACGTTTGGAGCGCTTTCTGCGCGGCGAGTAAGTTGATTTCAAGTATTCCCTCTGTTACAGCCACGCAGCGTGCGAGTTCCGTGATCGATCGAGCACGAGGAGCACCACGGGTCATACGACGCTGCCGATGTGAACGGGGTGTGGCGCAGCCTGGTAGCGCACCTGCCTTGGGCGCAGGGGGTCGGAGGTTCAAATCCTCTCACCCCGACTTCGATTCGGACGACGTGTGGCCACGGCATCGCACCAGAGCACGATCGATGTGCGACGTACGGGCGCCAGTAGCTCAGGTGGATAGAGCAACGGCCTTCTAAGCCGTAGGTCTCCGGTTCGAATCCGGACTGGCGCGTCTGCTTGAGAGGCTGGTGCGGTGATCGCGCGCACGGGGGGAAGTATGGTGGGCGTAGCTCAATGGTAGAGCACTGGACTGTGGCTCCAGGGGTTGAGGGTTCGAAACCCTTCGCTCACCCTTTTTTCAGTAACCGCTCCGCGCAGCCACTTGAGTTGCGTTCGCGGGTATGGTGAGAGTGCTGCGCGTCGTCGTACGGGCCGCTAGCTCAGTTGGCTAGAGCAGCTGACTCTTAATCAGCGGGTCGAGTGTTCGAGTCACTCGCGGCCCACTCGGGAAAGCCCCTGAGCAATCGGGGGCTTTTTCTTTTGCCGCGCGGTGCTTCACCGGCTCAACGGTCGTTTGGTGCCAACTGGTGCCAAAGAATTTTCGAGCCGGCAGCGAGCCCGTCAACGAATCGGTGCGAGTCCGCGTGCGGAAGATGCGAGTGCTATTGCAACGTCGTTATCGGCTTCGCATGCCCGAGTTGCGCGGTCCGAAACGGGGTCGCGGGCGCTATGATCATGGCCGAGTCTCCAACGAGGTGATCGAATCGACTCGCCTGCCTCGTCCACCCCTCTGTCGTTTGTCGCCGAAGGTCGCCATCTGGTACTGTCAATTGAGTGCGGTCGGCGGCAGAGATGGGGAGAAGACCGATGGCGAGAGGAAAACAGTGGATCAACTGGATCAAGCAGTTTCCGGGCGCGATTTTCCTATCCGTTTTAGTCGGCCTCCCTATCGTATTCTATTGCTTCTTTGATCCGGGCGGCCCTAAACCGTCGAACAATCTAGGGACAAGCCTCGTTACTGCGATGCATGCGCCCAGCAAATCCAGTGACACATCCTACGAAGTGGCCGTCTCACAGCAATGCGACGAAGCGTTGGAGTTGTTCACCGCCGCCTTTTGGGTTGAGCGGTACGCGACAGTAAAGTCAGCAACCCACCGGGGATTATTGAAGAAACTCGTGCAAGAGAGCGCCTGGCCTTCGCGGCCAGTCGGCGCTCGGACTTCATGCTCGCGTGCAAGCCCTGCGTGGGCGGCAATGCCAAGGTAGCCCGCGCGATGCGCAACGTCCTCTCGGACACCACACACAGCACCCCCTACGTAGTCGCCGACACATCCTACGAAGTTGCCGTCTCGCAGCCATGCAAGGAAGCGTTGGAGTTGTTCACCGCCGCCTTTGATGCCGTGATACACGGCAGTAAGGGGAGTGTCGCGCGCCGAATCTTTGGGGCCAATCGGGCCGGAGAGGACTTTGCGCTCGCGTGCAAGCCCTACATGGGCGCCAATGCCGAGGTAGACCGCATGATGCCCAACGTCGTGCAAGCTCATCAATGGCAGCACGAGATCGAGGTCGACGACGCACGCCGCTAGTAGCTAGCGACGCACCTTCCCTCGAGTGTTCAGCGACGCCTGTTCGTAAAGAGTTGGGCGCCTTCGGTATCTCCAAAGCGTTCGCGTCGGCGTCCTTGCTTCAGGCAACCGAGGGTGCCGTCTACGAACTCTACCGCCAAGTCGAAGCTCTCCCGTGAAGGGCACGATTCCGCGCGTCGGAGGATCTTCGAATTGACAGCCACGCTGACAGCCAAGCCGCCAACAAGGAAGCGGACGGGCGCGGATGGAACCGTACGACAAGTGCAATCGCAGCGAGCGGAAATCACTCCGCGCGACGCTGCGGACAACGCGGCCCACTTGGGAATGCCCCTGAGAAATCGGAGGGTTTTGCTTTTGCCTCACGACGCTTCGCCGGCTAATCAGTGATTTGGTGCCAACTTTGGTGCCAAAGAATCTTGCGAGCCTCCGATCAAATCTTCGCGCTCGCCGCGCACGTCCGTCGCGCGACTCGCGACTTCACGGCTCTTGACGCGTACAGGTTCGACAGCTTTCCGGATCAGTCGTGTCGCGCTAAAATCGACGGCATGGACAAGCCGGTAGAGCGAATCAGGCGATGGCTATGGGGCCGTGTCGCAGCAGCGGTATTTGGAGTGGTCGTCAAGAGGCTTTGGGGGCTTGCCGCAGTGACTGCCGTGGTTGCCATTGTGACTGGAACCGCTGGCCAGATCCTTGTTGGGCTGCTTTCTGGCGTCGCGGCATTGGTGATTGCGACCCTTGGTCTAACGCTTTCACGCAATCAAGATGGGATCACTGCTTTTGCCCGTAAACGGGCCGGTATCTTGAGTGACTGCGCTGAGGAACTCCTCGATTCCGTTGAACCGTCGGGTTTGTTCTACATTGAGACGGAGGAAGGACAACGCTTCGTCTCGACCGAGAATCGTTTTTTCTTTGACTCCCACGACCGCCAAAAGCGCCTTGAGTATCTGGATGCACTGGAGAAGGAACTTGCTAGTTTTGATCTGGTTCAACGCGAGCCGCGCAATCGAATTGATGATGCGCCGATCTTCAGCCTAACCGTATCGGGCTGGATACGAATAAAGGGCAAAGCACGGAAAGACTTTGATCGAATCTTCGAGACCCATGGTCAATTGACACACACCCAAGAGCAGGTTTTGCGCGCGATGATCGAACAGCCACCCGCAACTGATCTATTGCACCAATTGCGGACCGCGACTCACCTTTACGATTGGGACCTCGAAAAATTCCGTGAATTCACAAATCGCACACCCGCGGGCTACTGGAGGAATGGTCTCCCGACCTGGGACGCTGCGCGGTACTTCCGCGCAAAGAAAATCCTCGGGTTAACCAAGTGACTAAGGCTGACCTGCCCCCGAAAATCGGTCCGTCGGTAGGTTGAGGAAACGCGTTTTCTCGGTATGACTGCAACAGGATGGTGCTCCCGGTCAAGGGCGCGAGGGTCAAGAACACACGATCTCCCCGCGAGAGCCTAGGTCCCACGTTTGTGTTGTCCAAGTGCCTCGAGTCCGTACGAGAGCGGCGGCATCTGGACGTGTCTGCATACAACGAGAGGAGTGATATCGCGAAAAGAGACCGCGAGAATTGAACCTGGTGCGTCGCCTGCTGACGAACACCATGCGACCGTGCTTCTCGGTCACGTTGAGTCACTGGAGCCTCCGGATTTCTTACGCTTCACGTCCGGGTTGTCGCTGCTGCTCTGCTCCTGAAGGACCTTTTCACTTTCCCGTGCCAGGTCAAACGACAGCCGCCACGGACTGCGCCTCGCCAGTAAATCCATCACAACCCCATCGGCGCGATCCAGATGATGTCGCCGTTGTTGTCGTTGCCTAAGAAGAGACGGCCGTCGCTCGCAAACGCCACGACGGCCGGGCGGCCGTGCAACAGCGGGCCGCCAGCCCAACCGGTCGCGAAGTCCAACATGGAACCACTCGATTCACCGCCGAGGTCTGATCCAGGCAATAGCTGGCCGGTTGCCGGATCCAACTCGATGGCGACCACGCGCGCGCCATCCCAGGTCCCATACGCACCATGGAGCGGAACGTACACGCGCTGATTCCATGGCGCGGGCCATTGCCCGGTCTCGAAATCCAAATCGAAGGGCGTGTGCCCGATGACGAACGAGTTGTTCTCGGATGCGACCGCGGAACAGTTCGGCACCGGAGCGATGTCCGGATACGGTACGTCCTTGGTGGCGCAACATGGGTGTCCCCAATCGTCGCCCGGCCGGATCGGCACCAGCTTTTCGCGCCCGTCCTGCGTGGCCGAATAGTCCCGCGCGAGTTCCACTGCGAAGCACAGGTTGTGACCGCGCGAGCAGCGCACCGAGATGGGGTTGCGGAAACCCTTGGCGACCGGCGTGCCGCCGGGAGAACCGTCGAGCTTGAGGATGCCTCCACGGAAAGGGTGCATGATCGTGCAGGTCTCTCCCTGTTCGCCGCCGTTGCCGACGTAGATGGTGCCGTCGTCGGCGACGTCGAGCGTCTTCGGCCAATGCAGCTGGGAGCTGTAGATGGTGATGTCGGCAACCTGCTCGCTGCTACCCGACGGCGTACGATCGCCCGTCGCGTAGGGCACGCGCATAATCTTCGTCCCACGCTGGTAGTACAAGAACCCGCCGGTGAAGAGCAGGCCTTGTGTCGAAGGGAGTCCGCTCATAAACGTCAGCGGCGTGTCCGCCACGCCATCGTGATCATCGTCGGGGAGAACCATGATCGACCTCAGACCTCTGGGTCCACCTCCAGTCGTGACCGCCGTGGGTGATGCGACGAACAGTTCGCCGCCTGGAGCGAAGCGCAATTGCCGCGTGTTGCCGATGTTGGCGAAAAAGTGCGCGCAGAAACCGACGGGCAGATGCAGGAACCGCAGATCCGGCGCGCTCGCCGGGCCGCCAGGGATGACGACCAGACCGTTTGCCGTCGTCTGAACCGAGCCGGGAAGATCGCAGAAATGAACCGGCACGGTCGGAATCGGCGTCTCGGTCGGAGTCGGCAAGGGCGGCACTGTTGCGGTTGCGGTCGCGGTCGGCGTTTCGGTCAACACCGCTTCTGTCGCTGTGAACGTGGGCGTGGCTTTCACCGGGCAGCGGTTCAGCGCGTAGCCCACCGCGCGCACGATTTCGTCGATCGATACCCGCCCATCGTCGTCGCTATCGAACCCCGGGCAGGTGTCGAGCGGCAGGCTGTCGAGCGCGATGTTCACACCCGCCACCAACTCCTCGACCGTCACCTGGCCATTGCCATCACAGTCGCCGACACACGCGTCAAACGCGGCGGCGGCGCTTTGCCCGTAAGTTTGGGCGCTGGCAATAGCCAGCACCAGAGCCGCGAGCAGCAGGGTCTGTGATGCTATGGTGAACCGTCGAGTCATTCGAACTGTTGCGCGATGTTGCACGGCCGACCCGGCTTTGACAAGGAGCGGGAGCGAAGTCAAAACCCTGGCAAGGAGAAGTTTGTACTTATCGCTCCCATGGCCACGACCGAATCGATAACGCGGAAGATCTTGTTCGTCATGCCATCGCTGCAGCCGCGGGGCGGTGGCAGAGGGGTCGCCGCGTGGATGATTGAAGCGCTGAAGCAGGAACACGACCTCGCGGTGCTGATGTGGGAGCCGCTCGACCCCGAGCCGATCAATCGCTACTACGGCACGGCGCTCGGCCACGGCGACTTCGCGGTGCTGCGCCCGCCCTTGTGGTGGCGCCTTGTGCTTGATCGTATTCCCTTCCGCCTCAACTTGCTTCGCATTTGTCTGTTGTGGCGGCGGGGTAAACAGATCAGCCATTCGTACGACCTGCTCATCTCCACGCACAACGAGGCCGATCTCGGCACGCCCGGCATTCAGTACGTCCACTTTCCGTGGGTCTTCTTCGCAGAACCCGAGGGCTCATTGCGCTGGTACCAACGCTCGGCCGCCTTGCTGCGGTGGTACTACAAGCGCTGCCTGCGGATCGCCGATTTCTCCTCCGAACGTATGAAACGCAACCTCACCTTAGTCAACTCCGACTGGACCGGGTCGAAGGTGTACGAACGTCACGGCCTCGCGAGCACCACGCTGTATCCGCCGGTGGTCGGTGGTAACACGCAGCTATCGTGGTCCGCGCGCGAGAACGGCTTCGTGTGCGTCGGGCGCCTGTCGCCCAGCAAGGAATTGGACCGCGTGATCGACATCGTCGCCGGAGTTCGCCAGGCCGGACACGACGTACACTTGCACCTCATCGGGTCCACCACCGAGCCTCCCTATTTGGATCACATCCGACGCCGCGTGCGTGACAATGCGGCCTGGCTATTCCTCGATGAGAATCCGTCGCGCGCCGAGTTGAATCAGCGGTTGGCCGAACATCGTTACGGCATCCACGGCATGCAAGAGGAGCACTTCGGGATGGCCATCGGAGAGATGGTGCGCGCGGGTTGTGTCGTGTTCGTTCCGGACGGCGGCGGGCAGGTGGAGATCGTCGACCGCGATCCGCGCCTCCTTTACAACAGCGTCGACGATGCGGTCACCAAGATCGTCGCCACCCTCGATGACCCCAGCCGGCAAGAGGCGCTGCGGACGCATCTGTCATCGCGCGCCGATGTGTTCTCGGTCGAGCGGTTCATCGCCCGAGTGCGGGAACTCGTGCGGGACTTCTAGATTCGTTCACGGCGTCACCGCCTCGCTACCGGTGCGGACCATGTTCTGGAACTCAGCGTTGCCGGCCAGCAGTTCGTCGAACGATCCAATCCCCGCGATGCGACCATTGCGCAGGAACACCAGGCGATCGCAGTTGTGCACCGTGCTCAGGCGATGGGCGATGATGATCAGCGTCTTCTTGCCGTGCAGCTCGTCGATCGCGCGCGTCAGCTCACGCTCGGTTTGCAGATCGAGCGCCGAAGTCGCCTCGTCGAACACCAACAGCTCGGGTTGATGGTAGAGCGCGCGCGCAATCGCTACGCGCTGGCGCTCGCCGCCGGAGAGACGGACGCCACGCTCGCCCACCACCGTCTCGAGGCCCTGCGGAAGGCCGGCGACGAACTCCTCCAACTGCGCCAGACGAACCGCGGCGGAGAGTTTGACATCGTCAATGCCTCGCTCGGGCAAGGCAAAGGCGATGTTGCGACGCAGCGTATCGTCGATGAGGTAGACGGCTTGCGGCACGTAGCCGATGCGCCGCTGCCACCCGCGCAAGTACGCATTGCGCGCAAAGATATCACAGCCATCCACGGTGACATGCCCGGTCGCCGGCTGCAGGAAGCCCAGGATCATGTCAACCAACGTGCTCTTGCCGGCGCCGGTCGGGCCGACAATCCCGATCGATTCGCCGCGGCTGATGACCAGATCGATCGCCTGCGCCGCGGGGGTCGCGGCCCCAGCGTAGATGTATGAGACGCCGGCCAACTCGATGCGATCGCTAAACGAAAGGTCAGCGACACCGTCGGTGCTCGCGGGTGCGGCCACGACGCGACGAAACGTGACAAAGTCGTCGTACAGCTTCTCCACCGCCACCGAACCCCAGCGGATCGTGTTGAGATGCAGCAGCACGCGATTGACGGAAGGGATGACGCGGAAGCCGGCATACGCGTACAACCCCAGCAGCGGCACGATGTCAGGCCCCGCCACGCTGCGCGAGTTCACCAGCGTGATCAGCAACAGCATGCCGCACACGAACACGGTCTCAATCAGCAAGCGCAGCGAATCGTTGAGTGTGATGTAACGATGGCGGAGACGGCTGAGCGTGCGATGCTGCGCAGAGTACAGGCCGTGAAAAAACGCGTCGCCGCCGCGCAGCTTGACTTCCTTCAGCGCCCCGAACGTCTGTTGCAGGGTCTGCAACGTCTCGCGCTTGAGATCATGCTCCTGCCGACTCCAGCGCGTCAGCACTCGTCGTGTCAGGCGCAACAGTCCGGCCAGCAGCGAGAACAGCATGACGATGGCGATCAGCGTCGACACCGGCGCCGTGCTCATCAGGACCGACACGATCGCCAGGGTGATCAGCATCTCGGTGACGATCGCCACCGCGGCAGTCATGACCTGGCGAAAGACCACGTCGGTACCGTCCGCCGTATGGCGAATCAATTCGGCGGAGTTGCGTTGGAAATGAAACGCCATCGGTAGCGACAAGTACCCGCGCAGCATGTCACTGGCCAATTGCGTGACCGAATCGGTGACGACTCGGCTCTCGATGGCGACGACGAATGCCAGGAACGCGTTCTTCACCACATAGAACAGCGCCACCAGCACCGTGGCCCACAAGACGATCGCGCGCGCGTCGCCGGCCGGAAGAATCCGGTAAATCAATCCCGCGAACACGAACGACGGCGGGTGGAGCGGATCACCGATCAGCTTGATCAGGAGAAACACCGCGGCGGCGCCGAGCGCCTCCAATGCCGCCGCCGATACCACCAGCGGCACCACGGCGACCCAACGCCAGCGCAGTGCCGATGGCAGAAAGAGCAAGCACTTGCGCAACGTGTTGAACATGCCTAGCGATCTCGGATCTCGGGGCTGCGGCAATCGGTCACTACCGGTCTGCTATCAAGCCCGCAGGTGTATCCGCAAACGCCGACATCCCTGACCACAACCGCGTCAACAACTCCACGTGCGAGCCCTGATGAGACAAAAGACTCACCGCCGAGGACGCGGAGATCGCAGAGAAAGCGTCAACACGAGAGTATTCGAGCATGTTCGACAACCTCATTTGCAATGGACTTCCGTGTGACCTCCTTCGTGGTCTCCCACTCCATGCTCGGCGCTCTCGGCGTACTCTGCGGTGAATCCGTTCATGCCACATCAGGGCTAGTCGCCATCGAAGAACAGCGGCTTCGCCGCAACGTTCCACGCATCGATCCAGCGCCGCGGCGGCATCGCCCGCACATTCTGCCGCAGGCGATCAAGCTGTGGCGTGTGGCGCGGATGCTCGCTGAACAGCTCGAAGAGCTGCTGTGCCAGCTGCGCTCCGCTCGAAAACAACAAGCCGGTTTCACCATCCTGGACTTGCTCCGTCACGCACGCGCCGTAGTCGAACGCGCACACCGGCAAGCCGGCGCCGAACATGTCGGCGATCTTCATCGGTAGGTCGACGCCCGATGACGAACGGTGCAACGACACACCTAAGTCGGCAGACCCCAACAGCCGAGCGTAGTCATCGGGCGCGAGCCACAGCGTGCGAATCTGAATTGCTCGCAACGTCAGCCGTGCAATGGCCGCGTCGAAGCGCGCGCGCAGTGGGCCCTCGCCGGTGATGAGGATCATCAGTCGTGCGGCGGTCGTGCACAGCCGTTCGTCGCAAAGGCGCAGCGCGTCGAGCAACAGATCGAAGTCCTCGTCAGCGGTCCAACTCGTCGCGCTGACGACGATGCCTGGACGCTGCGGCTCTTCGAACGGGACATCGACGATGCCGGCGACGCACAGGCGGTGAAAGTGGTCGCGCCGCGCTTCGACCGGCGTCGGCGTAAACCGCTCTGCCGGGCAGTCGTAGAGCACCGTCGCAGCGATGCCGCGCTCGCGCAGCGCGTTTAGCATCGCGCGCGAGACACACAGGTGCACATCAGCGCGCCGGCCGATGGCGAACTCGTATCCGCGCGCCAGCCGAACCATCGGATGAGTGTGGCCGAGCCGCAGCCCGAGCATCGTGTATCCGAAGTTGTGCCAGTCGATGATCAACTTCGCCGCACGCAGCCGCGCGGCCAACACGGCGACGAGCAGCGTCGGCATCGCCGGCGGATTCTGCACCAGGATGACGTCCGGTTTTGGCAACACGAGTAGTCGATAGAGTAACTGCCCGCTCTGGTGCAGCGCACGCAGCATCGCGCACAGGAGAAATAGCGGGCGAGGGAGATGCGTTGACGTGGCGCCTGGCAGGTCTCGCAAGCGGTGGAGCCGCACGTGCGGGCTCGCGCAGTCGTGGCGCTCGCTAGAGTACGCGATCACATCAACCTCAGCCGAACTGGTTGCCAACGCATCGGCGTGGTACTGCATGCGCGGGCTGCGCTCGAATTCGCCGAGCACAACGATGGCAACGCGAGGATGAGGGGTGGACGACATGAGCACGACGTACGTGGCTCATACCGATTCTGAAGCAGGCGAGCTAGTCAGGCGACGCGTCGCCATCGTCGCCGGCGGCACGGCGGGGCATGTCTACCCAGCGCTGGCGCTTGCCGACGCGTATCGGCAAGCACGGCCCGATGTCGACCTGCTTTTCATCGGCACCGCCGATGGTTGGGAGACGCGGCTGGTACCCGCTCACGGCTATCGACTCGCAGTGGTCCCAGGCTCGCCGCTGTACGGCGTTGGTCTGCGCGGTGTAGTGCGCGCCGCCCGCGATCTGCTGGCCGGCGCACGCGCCGCACGTCGTCTCTTGCAAACCCAACGGACCGAGTTGGTCATCGGCTTTGGCGGCTACGTTTCAGCCGGTACCATTCTCGCGGCGCGCATGCTGGGCATGCGCACCGCGATTCACGAGGCAAACGTCGTACCCGGGTTGACCAATCGACTACTCGGGCATCTCGTCGACCGCGTGTACCTCGCCTTCGCAGACGCGAGCCGCGCATTTCCACCGCGCCGCGCTGTCGTGATCGGAATGCCGCTACGCGCGGAGTTCGCGAATGCGCAGCGATCGCGCGACGCGTTCTCCGCCAGTCGCCCGCGGCGATTGCTGGTAACCGGTGGCTCCGGCGGTTCGCGATTCCTGAACGGGCGTGTGCCCGAACTGGTGGCGCGCCTCGCGCAGCGCGCGGTGGCGATCGAGGTGCTGCACCAGGCCGGCGATTGGCCAATCGAGCCCGTGCAAGCGTTGTACGCGGCGACCGGGGCGACGGCGACGGTCGTGTCATTCATCGACGACATCGGCGCCGCCTACGCGTGGGCCGACTTCGCGGTAACCTGTGCGGGCGCCGGCACGCTTGCGGAGTTGGCGGCTGCCGCCTTGCCAGCGCTGCTGGTACCGCTGGCGAGTGCCGCGGCCAACCACCAGGCGCGCAACGCCGCAGCCTTCGCGCGCGCGGCCGGGCTGCGCTGCGTCGCGGAGTCAACCTGGCAGGTCGAAGCGTTGGCGGAACCCATCGTCACGCTGTTGCAGAACGCTGACGCGTGGGCGGCGGCGGCGAATCGCGTCGGCAGCCTCGCTCACGCGGACGCCGCGGCGCGCCTGGTCGCCGATTGTGAAGCGCTGCTCCACCTCAGCTCTACGGGTCCGGCCAGTTGATCTTCCAGGTCACGACGCGCTCGCCCTTGTAGCCGATGCGCTCGTCGAACTTCTCAAAGAACTGCGCGTAGCGGCCGTCGAGGTAGACCAGATGGGTGAACGTCGAACGCAGCAAGTACGGCGGACCAATGAGCACACGCTGATTGACGAGATCGAGCAGGACGCCCAGCCGAGCATCCGTGGCGCTTGCGGGCGACACCTCGTCGAGGTGATCGGCGCCCGCGATCACAATGCTGGCGGGCACGCTATCGATGCGGTGTGACGCGCTGCCACTGTCCGTGCGATGCAGCAGGAGTCGGCCGTTTGCCGGCGCGTCGATGTGGTAGCGAAACTCGTCGAGCACGGTCGTGCCGCGATCGAGCGGCACGTCGACTGGGCAGATCACGTCGCCGGCCTCGCTCGGGGCCCGGCACGGCTTCCAGTTTGGGTCGACGTAGCCGGTCGCCGGGCCGATGAAGTTGCGCACCGCGGCTTCGGACTGCAACGCGGTCGCTTGCAAATAGAGTCGCGTCGCATCCGCTCGAGAATGACCGAAGCGCTGCATCAAGTCTGCGACCGCGGCCGGCAGCGGGAGGTCGCGCGCGTGTGTGGCAATGTAGGCGCGCTCGACATCCCAGCTCCCCAGATGTCGCCACGCCGGCTGATCGATCAGTTCGGAGCTGAGCACGAGATACGCCGGCGGCGGCGAACAGTGCGAGGCTGCCAGAATGCGGGCGCTGGCTGCGGACTCGATGCCGCGCTTAGCGAGATACTGCTGCGCAGCAGAGCGATCCATGCTCGCGAGTTGAAGGATGACCCCGTGCGCGGTCACCTCATCGACGCCGGCTGCCAGCAAGCGGCCGTAGGCGCCGGCGTCGCCTTCATCATCCGGCGTCGCATCCGAGCCGCAATCCAACATGCGCAACAGCCCGATCGCTTCGCGCTCGGTCGGCGCCAAAAACGCTCGCGCTATCCAGTGCGGGATATGCGTCATCAGCGATCCGCCGTCGGCGCTGCCCCGGCGCTCGGCGACGAACTTCACCCAGTAGCCGTAGTCCCACCACGTGGTGACGATCGCGGACGACGACGTTTCGTCGCGGATCCTCCGCAGGGCCTCCCACCACGCGGCGTTGATGCGAGGCACGTAGTTGCTCGCCACGGCATAGCCGCGCTGCACGGGCAACACCAACGTCCCGGCGAGCGCGATGAAGGCCACGCCGCCGGCGACTCGCGCAGAGGCAGGGACCAGACGCGCGGCCGCGTCACGGAGCCACTGCTGCAAGCGGCCGAGCAGTACGCCGAACGCGATACCGAACGGCGGCACCAGCAACATCACGAAGCGCAGGCCGCTGTGGGCTTGGAATAGCGCGCTCAGAAACCAGGCGATGACGATCACACCGGCACCGCGGTCGCTGGCGTCGTCGGCGGTTACGACGTGCAGACCGAGCGCCAGCCCCAGCGGCATCGCCAGCATCGCGATCAACACGAGTCGGCCGACGTCGGACATCAAGGCGAGATAGCCATAGAGGCAACTCCCACCGATGAATATGGCGAGTTGCCAGCGCTTCCAGTCGGAACGCGGTAGCGCCAGCAACAAGAGGCCGAGACAACCGAGGGCGAAGTACGCGCGGCCGCCGAGCCCGTCGGCGACGCTGCTCAAGTTTGTCCCACGAAGTTCGCCGACGGTCACAAAGACATCCGGCCAGTACCGAGTCGGCGCTCCTCGAGCCGATGACTCGGGGGCCTCTCGAACCATGAACTCCGCGACAATCCCCGGAGCGCGCAGGTACCCCTTGAGCGATCCGTTCATCCACGCCGCCGCTCCCGTTGCAAGATAGAACATGCCGGACACGATCAACGCGGTGCGAAGCCGCAGCGCGTACGCCGCGGCCGCGCGGCGACGGTCGAGCAACGCCTGCGCGGCCACCAGGAGGACGTAAGCCGCCAACCCCGCCAGCAGCACCATGTAGGTGAAAAACCATCCGCGCCAAGTGGCGAGGTGCAAGCCGGCAGCGAGCGCCGCGGCCAACACGTACATCGCCCGTCGCCAGCCGGTGGCAGCCAAAGCGGCGCCGGCCGCGGCAAACATCCACAACGGCAGAATGACATTCCACACGTCGTTGTCGCTTCCCAGGCTGCGCTCGAGAAACACGGGGTTGGCGCCGATGACCACCGCGGCCGCCACGCCGGCGAGATTGCCAGCGAGCCGTCGGCCCAGGCAGAACGCCGGCAGCACCCCTAGGGCGCCCACAATCGCTTGCACGAGAAACGAACTCGCCGGCAGCGGGAAGCCAGCGTCGAACCAGGTCAGGATACGTTGCACTGCTACAATCGCAGTGAAGTGTGCCGAGTGATTGTACATCGTCCGCCGCCCGACCGGCGCGTTGGAGTATCCGTCGTGGCATTTGCCGTCGGTCCCCTTCTCGCAGGTAGCGCCGGTGCGCAAATAGGTACGCGCGTCGGACAGCCACGCGTAGCTGTCGTAGTCGCCCAGGCAAGTGTAGTCGCGGCCGTCATCGGCGTGGTAGCGCAACTGCCCTTTGACGTTCTCTGGAACCGCCTGCAGCGCGAGCGGCAAGAGCCGCACCCACGCCACGAACGCAACCGCGGCCAGCGCCAGCGCGCCGGTCGTGACCCGCTCGCGGCGGCTCACGAACGCACTCCGTAGCCCAACTTGCGCACCGCAGCGTAAATGGCCACGACCACGCCGGCCACCAGCAGCGCATTGCCTCGACCACCGATCACGATGGCGAGATAGGCCAGCACGCTCAAGAGCACGGACACCGCATAGAGCAACAGCACGGCGCGGCGCTGGCTCAACCCGCGACGAAGCAACCGGTGATGAATGTGCTCCTGATCGGCCCGGAAGATGCCCGCCGCTCCCGCGGCGGAGAAGCGCCGCAGCATCGACAATCCGGTTTCGATGATCGGAAGACCGAGTACCAGCAGCGGGGCCAACACGACGACAATCGTGCTACCTTTCCCTTGCGCCTGGATCGACAACACGGAGAGAAGAAAGCCAACAACCAGTGCCCCGGAGTCGCCGAGAAAAATCGACGCCGGATGAAAGTTGTAGACCAGGAAACCGACCAACGCCCCGGCCAACGTCGCCGCGAGCAGTCCAGCCTCCGGCCGTTCCTGCATTTGCGCGACCACGATCAACGTCACGGCGGCGATCACGCCAACGCCGGCCGCGAGTCCGTCGAGCCCATCGATGAGATTGACTGCGTTGGTGATGCCGACGATCCACAGCAGCGTGATAGGAGTGCCGAACACGCTCAGCGCGATGTAGCCGCCGGTGAACGGGTTGGTCACGGCACTAAATCCATAGCCGCCGGCGAGCGCCATCAACCCAGCAACGATCTCGACCGCCAGCTTCGGCCACGGCCCGAGACCGCGGACGTCATCGATGACGCCGACGGTGACCACGCAGAGCGTGCCCGCCAACAGCCACAGCAACTGCGGAAGTTCGCCAAATGGCTTGATGCCGCCGGCAGCGGCGCCGATTGCGAGCGCTGCCAGCATCGCTGCCACCACCGCCAACCCGCCGAGGCGCGGGACATTGTTGCGATGCACGCGGCGATCACCCGGTACGTCGACCGCACCGAAGCGTGCGGCGGCGGCGCGCACCACCGGCGTCGCCAACAATGCCAGCGCGGTAGCAGTCGTGAACTGCAGTCCGTATCCACCCATCATCATCCGCTCATCATGCGCCACGCGTCTTCGAGCACGCGACCTCCTACACGATTTGCGCACCCGATGACTAGCTTCGATGCGACAAAAAATGGATTCACCGCAGAGCGCGCCGAGAGCGCCGAGCCATAGAGCGGGAGACCACGAAGGAGCCCGACGCAACTCCACACTCCTCTCTGCGGTCTCCGCGCTCTTGGCGGTGCGCCCTTGCACGACGATGCGGTCGCGGCCTATACGCCGAGCGCTGTATCAATCATTGAGAGAGAGGAGAGAACCAATGGCGGAGCAACCGGATTATCTCGCGCGCGGGCGCGAAGTGGCAGGCAAGTTGTGGGGGACACGCGCCGGCGGGCAGGAGTTGCCGGGGCACAAACTGGCGCCGGAGTTTTTCGGACTGGTCGCCCAGTTTGTGTTCGGCATGTTCTGGTCGCGGCCGAATCTCGATCTGCGCAGCCGCAGCCTGTGTACCGTCGCCCAACTCGCCGCACTCGGCAAGATCGACGAGCTGAAGGGCCACCTGATGGGCGCACTCAACCTCGGCATCACGCGCGAAGAGTTGATCGAAGTGCTGATGCAGACGGCGTGCTACGCCGGTGTTCCGGCAGCGGTCACCGCGCTCAATGCCGCGGCGGACATTTTGAAGGCGTGAGCTGCAAGGACTAGACTCGTCATTGGCACCCCGATGGTCGTGACTCCTGAACGGCCTAGTAGAGGAAGGAAGAGCGTCGCGTGGGTCAGCGGCGTCGCACTCAGCATTTTGGGTGTTCTATTGGGCATCTTTGTCGCGTTGCAAGCATTGGACTGGGATGCCCAGAGAACTGGAGCTAACAATGCGGTTTCTGTTCATGGGGGTGAGAACGAATTGCCGTGGGGTGCAGGAATGGCGGTAGTGTTAGGGGCTACCGGCGGCTGGGTGCTCGCGATGCTCTTATGGGCACAGTTGATGAGGAGATACAGAATCGTCGATGACGCTGAGATGACGGACATTCTTGGTGGTGGTTCATCAAAGGGCTAAGCCGGAAGTGGTCATCTAGATCACCTCGCGCAGCTATCTAGCCCAGAGCTGCAAGATCGCGGCGTGGTCATCGACGCGGACAATTTCTATGCCTTGAGACTGTCGAGAAACGCGAAGACCCTTCGACAGGCTCAGGGCGATGAGGTCCTTTCAAACCGTTCGATCATCGCTTGTGCTAGGCCCTTCGACTCGGCTCAGGACAGGCTTGTCGAAGCACGCCTAGGGAGTAGATCGATATCCTCCTCACGAAGAATACCTGGACAGGCAGGAACATCTGTTCCCCCAATGACGAGGCGGCGCCAGCCCGGGCTCTCGCGGTTACTGATCCCCGCGTTCCCGCGCTCGGCGTTCGGCTAGCGGCATGTGGACGACCTCGAACTTTAGCCGGTCGGGGCCGAGGAAGTAGACCGCGTAGTAGCCGCCCGGGCCGAAGGGCCACTCACCGGGGCCGTCGATGATCTGACCGCCGATCTGCGGAATGAGCTGCGCCACTTCATCCACCCGGTCGTGCGTGGCGACGTTGAAGGCAACGTGGTGCAATCCTACCTCGTACACTTCGAACGGATGATCGGCGAGGCCCGACTTAGCTTGCCAGATGTTGAAGGCGACGCCGTTCTTCTCGTTGATGTTGACGGTCAGCCGCGCGTCGGCGGGCTTGTAGTATTCAATCTCGCCGACAGCGAAACCGAGGAACTCTAGCAGCGGACGAAAGAAGCGCATCGCAGTCACCAATTCGCGGACTGTGATCGAGATGTGATTGATCGATCCGTGCAACATAGGAGCATCCTCCTTCCGCTCGTGCATCAGCGTCGCAGCGCGTACTCGATCGCGCCGACGATGTCCGGGAGCGCAGCGCTGGTATCCACCATGATGCGCGCCTCTTCGGCAGCAAAGGCTTCGAACCGGCGGCGTTGCTCGACGTACACGTTCCAGTCGGCATCCGATGGTGTGTTGACGCCACGCGCATCGAGGCGGCGGCGCGTTTCTTCCTCGCTGCACTGGCACTCGACGAAGTGCACGGGCACGCGGAGCTCCGCCGCCAGCGCTCGCAATCCGTCGCGGTCGCGCCGGCGCTGGAAGGTGGCGTCGATGATGACGCCCTGCCCCGCTGCCAACGCAGCACGAGCCCGCTCGATCATTGCGCGATAGGTCGCGTCGCTCTGCTCGGCCGCGTAGATGCCTTCGTCGTACGCCGCCGAGCGCGGCGCATTGGCCGCGATGCCGGCGAGCTCTTTACGGACGACATCCGAGTTGACGTGGACAAAGCCGGTGCGGGCGCGCAGCGCCGCCGCGATGGTTGACTTACCCGAACCACTGAGTCCGCAGATGGCGACCACGCACGCATGCTCGACCCAGGTGTAGCGGTAGGCTAAGGCGAAGTGCCGTTGCGCGCTCGTGCGCGCTGCAGCGCGGCCGGCTTCACTGACTTCACCTTCGACACTCTTCAGGCTGTCGACTTTGCCGCGCACGTACGCGCGGTAGCACTGGTAGAACGGCGCGAGCCGCGGCAACTCGGGATCGTTCGCATGCGCGGCGTAGCTCGCGATCAGGTGCGCCGCTAGGTCGGGGCGGTCGTGATAGTCGAGGTCCATCGCCAAAAACGCAATCTCCGACGCTACGTCGCAGTAGCGCAATCGCTGGTTGAACTCGATGCAGTCGTAGATCACCAAGCCATCGTCGGCGAAACAGACATGCTCGCTGTGCAGATCGCCGTGACAATCACGGATGCGTTGCTCGGCCTGTCGGCGGCGAAACAGCGCGTCGTGACGCGCCATGAACTCCCGCGCAAATGACTGGATCGCGTCGTCGTCGCCACACGCGATGGTGACATCGCGAAACGGGCGCACACCGTCGTAGTTCTCCTCCAACACGCGCCAGATCGCCGCGGGATCGCCGTTGGCCGTGACCTCTGCACCGCAGTCGGCCGCGCGATGGAAGGCGACCAGCCGCGCAACGACGGCGTCGATCATCTCCGCCGTCACCGCGCCGCGTTCGAGCAATCGATCGAGCATGCGGTCGTCCGGCAACCGCCGCATGTGAACGGCGTACTCGACGGCCCCAGCGTCGCTCTCATCCCCGAGCCGATAGCCGCCATCGTGGGAACAGATCGCGACTACGCCGCGGTAGGCGTCGGGCGCGAGTCGACGATTGAGGCGAACTTCCTCGTGGCAGAAGTGGCGGCGCTGTTGCAAGCTGGAGAAGTCGAGAAACGAGAAGCGCGCCGGCTTCTTCAGCTTGTACACCTCGTCGCCAGCGAGCAGGACGTAGGAGATGTGACTCTGAACCAGGGTGACTTCGCGCGGTCGATGCGAATAGAACTCGGGCCGCAGCATCGCATCGATGAATGCGGGAAGGGACATTGTGGAGGGCGGCGGAGTCCTACCAGCCCCCAACCCCTAGCCCCTGGCCCCCCATTTGTAATTCACGAACTGCTCACGCAACTCGCGCTTGGCGAATTTTCCGACGCTGGTCTTCGGAATCGACTCGACGAAGACGACGTCCTCCGGCAGCGACCACTTGGCGACCTTCTCGCGCAGCAACGTCATGATCTCGTCCTTCGTGATGGTCTGCCCGGGCTTGGCCACCACGCAGGCGAGCGGACGTTCCCCCCATCGTTCGTGCGGCAAGCCAATCACAGCGGCTTCGAGCACTTTCGGATGGCCCATGATCACGTTCTCCAACTCGACGCTGGAGATCCATTCGCCGCCGCTCTTGATCACGTCCTTGGCGCGATCGGTGATCTGCACGAAGCCGTCGGCATCGATGCTAGCGACATCGCCGGTCTTGAACCATCCATCGGCGAAGGCCTGCGCGCTGCGCGGATCGTTGTAATACTCGCTGATCACCCACGGGCCGCGCAGTTGCAGCTCGCCGACGCTCTGGCCGTCCCACGGCACTTCGCGCCCGTCGTCATTGACGGCGCGGATGTCCAAGCACGGCATGATGGTCCCTTGCTTAGCGCGAACGGCGACCCGCTGCGCGGGGGTCCACGCGTCCATGTGTTTGCGCGCGCGCGACAGCGTCGCCAACGGCGCGGTTTCGGTGAGGCCCCACGCCTGAACAATGGTCAGGCCGCGCTTGTCGTAGGATTCGATCAAACTCGGAGGCACCGCGGAGCCGCCGCACGGGATACAGCGGAGGCTGGAGAGATCGTACGGCTTCTGGTCGAGCACACCGAGCACGCCCATCCAGATCGTCGGCACGCCCGCGGCCACCGTGATGCGCTCGTCTTGGATCAGCCGCGCAATACCCTCCGGCGTCGGCTGAGTGCCGGGAAACACTTGCTCCGCCCCCACCATCGTCGCGGTGAACGGCATGTTCCAGGCGTTGGCGTGGAACATCGGCACGATCGACAGGATGCGGTCGCGCTCGCAGATACCCATGGCGTCGGTCATCGCTTGCGCCATCGACTGTAGGAACAGCGAACGGTGGCTGTAGAGCACGCCCTTTGGATTGCCGGTCGTCCCCGACGTGTAACACATGCCCGCCGCCGATCGTTCGTCGAGGTCGGGAAAGGCGAACTCTTCCGGCGCCTCTTCTAACAACTCTTCGTAGCTATACATCGGTGCGAGCGAACTCGACGGCAGCGGTCCGTCGCCCATCACGACGAAGGCACGCACAGAACGCAATTGCGCCGCCAGTGGTTCCAACTGTGCCACCAGCGAGTCGTCGAGGAACACGACGGTGTCTTCCGCGTGGTTGATGATGTAGGTGATCTGTTCGGGGAACAGCCGGATGTTGACCGTGTGCAACACCGCACCGAAGCTGGGAATCGCGAGATACAGTTCGAAGTGCCGATGGTTGTTCCAAGCAAAGGTGGCGACCCGATCGCCCGGTTTGACGCCGAGCTTCTTCAGCACGTTGGCGAGCCGATAGACACGGCGGCAGGCCTCGCCATAGGTGTAGCGGAACATCCCGTCCGCCGTACGGCTGGCTAACGGTACGGTGGAGAACATCCGCTCGGCACGCCGCACGAGCTGCGACAACGTCAACGGACCATCTTGCATGAGACCACGCATCGGTAATCTCCTTCACCGGCAGCGCATCGTGGCAACAGCCGGCAACTGTGATGAAGACAAGAGCGGAGAGGGAGGGATTCGAACCCCCGGACCCGTTAGGGTCACACGATTTCGAGTCGTGCGCCTTCAACCAAGCTCGGCCACCTCTCCAAAAGCTATTGCGCCGACAGTTCGCGTTCGGCCGCGGGCATCATCTCGCCCGCGCCACGCCGGGCTCGAAAAAACGCCTGCAACAGGGCCACGCTCTGATCCGCGCATACCCCGCTTTGAACATCCAGCCGATGGTTCAGCACGCCGGTATTGAGATCGAATACCGAACCCAACGCGCCGGCCTTGGGGTCGGCGGCGGCGAACACCACACGATCGACCCGCGCGTGGATCAGCGCGCCGACGCACATCGCGCAGGGTTCGAGCGTGACGAAGACAGTGCAACCAAGCAACCGATAGTTGCCGATCACGGTCGCCGCACGCCGCAACGCGACGATTTCCGCGTGCGCTGTCGGATCAGCCGACTGAATGACCGCGTTGTGCCCGCCACTCAATTCAGCGCCGTCGCGCACCACCACCGCGCCCACCGGCACTTCCCCGTGGGCTGCGGCGCTCGCGGCTTCCTCGAGTGCTCTTCGCATCCAATGTTCTTCGCGGCATGCGTTGTCCATGACCGGCGGACGCTACCACACCATTTTCAGACCGGCAACGCGCCCTTTGCCCCGCCGCGCGCCGGCCGCTATAGAGGCGGGGCGGAGGCGATTCATGGTACGCATCGGGGATACAGTAGTGATCATGTCAGCACCGGGGATGTTCACGGTCGTTGCCATCGATGGCCAGGAAGTCACCATTGAGAGCGCCGCCGGCGCGCAGAAGATCGTGCTGATGCAGGCCGTGCGCACGATCGCGATGGCCGCGCCGCACTGACGCGTGGCTACTCCGCGGGAGATCGCGCCTGATTGAGTCGGTCGAGGTACAGGCGCAGCACTTCGATCCCGTCGGGACAGAACGGTTCACGCTGGGCCAGTTCGATCACCGCATCCAGATCCATCCACTCGCCGCTGGCCACTTCACTGGCCTGCAGCGCGAGTGCTCCATTGTGGGTCGCCGTGTAGACGACGCCGTTGATGTGGTTCGTGTCGTCATCGAACTGGAAGCTGAAGAGGCGCCGCAGCCGATCGCCGGCGACCCCCGCTTCTTCGCGCAACTCGCGCTGTGCCCCGGCGTCGTGATCTTCTCCCGCCGCCACGACGCCGCCGAACGTCACGTCGTAGTAGCCTGGGTAAACGTCCTTCGTAACCGTCCGCCGATGGACGAACAGCTGACTGTCTCGATTGAACAGCAGCACATAGGTGCTGCGGTGACGCAAGCCGCGGGCGCGGATGTCGCGCCGCGTCGTCTGACCGACGACACGGTCCTGTTCGTCGACGATGTCGACCAGTTCGTCCGCGCTCGCCGCCGCACTCATTCGGCGACGGCCTCGCGGGGGATCTCGGCGCTGATCTCTTGCAACCAGGCGCTGAGCAACTCGAGGAACTGCTTGCGCAGCGCGCGCTGACGTGGGGTCAGCTTGGAGAGCATTTCTTCTTTGGTTTTGGCCGGGTCGCCTTGCACGACGAATTCCTCGTCGACGACAACGCTGAGCAGCATCGGGTCGCTCCCGTTCCATTGCTCGGTGACCGGAAACCCGAACTCGCGCAGGCCACCTTCCCAGGTCGCATCGACTTCAATCCATTGGCCGTCGACCTGGATCTGCAGATAGTCGTGAAAATCGACGATCTCATTCTTGAGCAGCAGCGCCTGCATCTCGTCTGGAAACGGCAACGACGATTCGTCGAAGCGGTGGCGGCAGATCATGTTGCGCACTTTGAGCCCGAGCATGCGGAACAACTCGCCCAACAGGTAGTGCTTCCCGGAACAGGACGCGACGCGTTGGCGCAGCACCTCGGCCGGATTCCGACTGGCCGGGTAGGTGTAGGGGATATCGCGCACGTGTTCGAACAACGCGATGCGCGCCGCCACCGGGTCACGGCCAGCGGTCCACTTTTCAAATGCTGCGCGGATCACTCCCTCTTCCATTCGTTCACAAGCCTCAAGCGTCGCGACGCGGTTGACAGGTCATTGTTAAGTCGTCGGATAGAACCTAGCGGGATGAAATCTGGCGAGATGACGGCCTCACAGCTACACACCTGATTGTCGAGGTCACCTGCCGCGGCAGCTTACTGCCGGGTACCCGCTGACGTCAACGGCTCCTACCTCACTGCGCGTCGGCGCACGGCAAAGCGTGCAGCTTCCTCGGGCGTGTTGACGTTGCGAAACGACTCGGCGGCACCCACGACGGCTCGCATCTCAGCCTCAGGTACGTAGTCGACGTTGAGCGCCGGCAGCAGGTTGCGAATAGCGCGGACGCCGCGCTGCAGGGCTGCCGCAATCGGATCCCGCAGCCGCGTTGCGTACAAAGCGTGCAACGGCTCAATGTCGCTCTCCCATTCGGGGATGATGGAGTCTTGTCCATTCAATCGACGCACTAGAAACCCAATCGGCTCAATTCGCAGGAAGGGCATGTCACACGCCACCACGAAAGCGTAAGGGGTCCGCAACCGCGAGAGCCCCGCATGAATGCCGCCGAGCGGTCCGAGACCGGGTACTTCATCGCTGGTGATTTCCACGTCGAAGCCGCGGTACTTCTCGGGAGAGTTACTGACCACCACCACTTGCGGAAAGCACCCCCGCAACAATGCCAAGGTCCGCTCGAACACTGATTGACCATCGACCGTAAGGAAGGCTTTGTCCTCGCCGCCCATACGGCTGTTTTTACCTCCCGCGAGAATCACGCCGCCGACCTCGGTGCTCAGGTACGGATCGCCAGCGGACGCGGCCGCGCCAACTACAGTTTCGGACATCGATTCGGATCGCAGCTGCGACACGCCAGGTTCCGTTGTCGGGCGAAGAATAAGAGCCGCCCACGGGTCAGTCAACCCTGTGGGGTGTTACCCCTACCGAGGCGACTTGACGCGCCAACGGCACCCCTTTTGTCTGGGAAATCGGAGAGTGTTATTGCCACCGGCGATCGGAACCTGCCCGGCGATGAGCGGTGGATCAACGGCTGGCAACCTGACGCAGTGGGGGCCGTAACAGTTCGGGGCCCAGCGTGATCAGCTGAGGCGATAGTTGCTTGCGAATCCGCCCAGGGGACCAGCCAAAGTGCCGGCAAATCGCTTCGAAGCTGAACGGATGATCGTCGCCTTCGCTCAAGAAGTAGCGCTGCGCCCGGTCGCGCTCGGCGGGGTCGCGGTGCTCCAAATCCCAAAAGGCTGACTGCATGACGGCGAGCAGCAGCCGTTCCTCGGGGCTCGTGACACGATGCTGCGTTTCCGCAGTGTCCGTTCCGAAGCGCATAACGGTTGGACGATTATCACCATTGCATACCCCGGGCAATGAAAATCTGATCCGAACGGCTGCCCGGTGGGACCTCGCTCGCCTTAGTCTTCGATCCCCTCGAGTCGGCGCAGCCCATACTGGGTTGAGGCCACAAACACCGCCACCGTCACCCCCAACGCACCCGCCAACGATGTTCCGATTCCCAGCCAAGCGCCGGCGGCGATCACGCCTCCCCGCAGCCAGCTCGTGAACAGAACATAGACCGGCCAGGCCTCCAAGCCGACCACCGCCGCAATGAACGACATGCACAGGACCATGTAGACCAGGCCACCGGTTCCGGCAGCCACGCGGGCGGCGTTGTCGGCATCGAAGTTCGGGTACGTGACCCCGACCGCCAGACCGAGGCTGACGATGCTGAACGTCATCCCAAACAGGGTCAGCGCGGACAACCACATCATGAATGGCATCACTCGCAGATAGGTATTGGTGGCTAAGACCAGCACCTCCCCAAGCACCAACAGCGGGACCAACCCCACCCAGAATTTCGCCCACCACACTCGGCGCAGGCTGAGCGGCGCCGTGCGCAGCACCCACAAGGCCTTCCCCTCCAAACTCACCGACGGGAAAATGAAACGAACCGAAACGGCCGCCACCACAAAACCGGCCAGTGCCAGGTTCAAAAAGGCGATTGCATTCTTGAAGTAGAACGTCACCAGCGGATTGCCCTGCAGCGGCAGGACGCTGAAGTTGTAGACGTACACGACCACGAGCGCCAGCAGCAGAATGAGCTGCGACCACTGACTGGTGTCGCGAAAGAAGGTCTTCACGTCCTTGATCAAGATCAAACGTGTCTGCGGCGAGAACGGCCAGGTCGCCCAGCGCAACAGGGCTTCCCACGCCGGTTGCTGCGTCAACCGGGCCTGCCGACCTTCCTGTGCCTTGGTCCAGCCGGGCAGGAAGAGCCGCCGCATGACCAATTCGCTGCCCATCGCGACGACCGCGGCCGTGGTGACCAGCAGCCCGTAGTAAAACCACGGGGAGCCCTCGCGCAGCCCAAGCGAGGGAGAGATCGCCTCCGCGGCCCAGGTGCTGGGCAGTAGCGGCGAAGCGGGGGCCTGCATCGCCCCGAGGAAGTCCATGAAGTTTGCAAACGCCTCCGGATTGACCAGCCGCTCCGGTTGCAGCAGGCGAAAGAACAAGTACAGCACAGCCACGGCGACGATCGACAGCAGGAAGAGAATGTCCTTGGTCCGGCGCGCCGGGAAGACGTTCACCAGCACGGCAGTGAGCGTGATGCCGATCGCCGCCGGAATCACCAAGAACGGTGGCAAGGTTCCAACGACGGCGAGATAGAAGAGCGGGCCGGCATGATGCACCGTGCCATACGCAAGGAACGCCGGAATCGCGAATAGGATCACCATCCACGACGAGTCGAGGAGGGTCTCGCCCAGCCGACTGTAGAAGAAGCGTGCCGGCGGGATCGGCGCCGCCACCAGACGATCGAGATCGCGGGAGAGAAAAAACGTCGACAGCGACGCGACGATGTTCGAGAACAACAGGATCGAAAAGAACGTCATCAGCACCATGCCGAGCAGCTTGTACGCCAGCACCGGGCCGAGATCCGGAATCGACAGGAAGTACCGCAACGCGCGAGTGAAGAAGATGAAGACCGCCGCGCCGAACCCGAGCGCGACCAGCGCCAACACTGCCGCTTGAATCCGCCCCGCACGGGTCAAGCGCCGAGTGCGGTTACGCGCCGCCAGCCAACGCGGCTGCAATAGCAGCGAAAGGCCCGCCAGCTCGCCGCCGGGGCTCCCGTGCAACTCATTCAACGGCGTTGCGAGCGGCACGGCCAGTCGGCCGTTGGCGCGCGGCATAGTCAGACCCGCATCCCACCCACCGCGCCGTCGCCCTCGATCCCTCCCGTGAGCGTGAGGAACAACGACTCGATTGGCAGGTGATCGGCGCTGCCCACCTGCTGGCGCAGCTCGTCGACGCTGCCGACGGCGATCAGATGGCCCTGATTGATGATGCCGACGCGATCACAGGTCTCTTCCGCCACCTCCAAGCTGTGGGTCGACATGAAGACCGTGACGCCCTCGGCGGCGAGCTGTCGGAAGGTGCGCTTAAGCAAGCGCGCCCCGCGCGGATCGAGCCCGACCATCGGTTCGTCGACGATCAACAACCGCGGTCCGTGAATCAGCGCCGATGCCATCGTCAGGCGTTGCTTCATCCCGTGCGAGTACGACTCGACCAAGTCGTCGGCCCAGTTGGTGAGGTCGAACAGATCCAGCAGCTCGGCCCGCCGCTTGTCCATCAATCCGTCGGGAACGCTATAGAGTCCGGCGACAAAGGCGAGGAATTCGCTCGCCGTGAGCTTCTCATAGATGTACGGACGATCCGGGACGAAGCCGCACATTTGTTTGGCGCGCAACGGATCGGCACTGAGGTGGTGGCCGCCGAGCCATACGCTGCCCTCGGTCGGCTGCAGCAAACCCATCATCATGCGGATCGTCGTCGTCTTTCCCGCTCCGTTGGGACCGAGAAAGCCGAAGATCTCGCCGGCCGGCACGTGCAGATTGACGCAATCCACAGCGATCACGTCGCCGTAACGCTTGGTGAGGTCACGTAGTTCGATCATGTCCACCATGGTGTCGTGCCCCGATCGGGTTTGCAAGATCAGTGCCCCGTTCCCTGCGAGGGCGCATGCCGGGCTGTCCTGGGTGTGCGGAAGCGTACTCCGGCGAGTGCTTGCCACTCGCGCTGAAATGAAACGCCGCGCCGCGCCGCGTTCACGCGTTCAATGGGCTTCTCGCCACCGAAAGCCAGCCGTTGCGCGCCCGATTCGAGCCGTTGGAGCCATACTGGGAACCTTACCCCCCGTCGCCGAGTTAGAGTCGATGACATGACCGGACCGGGCCTCTGCTGGCTGCTCACCTTCGTCACCCTGCCGCTCGCGGAGGCAACGCGGGAAGTACTGCGGGAAGAACCACCGATGGATCGCGTCGTCCCCGCTGGGCCGGCCTGAGGCCGACGGAGTCGTGCATGCCGGTATACGAGGCCGCTGGATCTTTGCTCGCGCCCGACATCATGGTGCCCGAACAATATTTCGCATCCGCCTACCCGCCTTCGCTCTCACCAGAGCGTCGCCTCATGCTGGCGGTGCTGGAAGAGGCCGTGCTGACCCTGCTCAAGCACTGCGGCAACCCGAGCGTGCGACCGCAGCGCCTGGCGAAGGATGCCACGCGTTGGTTCGCGGCGCGCGACAACAGTTGGCCGTTCTCGTTTGAGAACATCTGCAGCGCGTTGCACTTCGATGCCGATTACATCCGCCGCGGCGTATTCACCCTGGCTCATGGCCCGGCGGGCGCCGCCAGTGGCCAGTTCGTCGTCACCCTGCCCTTTGCTCGTCGGGTTGCCGGGCATCGCCACAAGGTTGGCCTCCTCTTGCCGCACCGCAAAGCGGTCGGCTGAATCGCCCGCTAGTCTCGCAGCGCAACCCGCAACCGCACTGGATGCTCGCGGCGCGGCCCGCACCAGCGAAAGCGGCGCAGGTCGACGACACCGTCGCGATCGAACTCGATCCCTTCGTCTTCAAGTAGCCGGCGCTGCAGTTCCGGCCGATAGACATCACCGCGATGGCTGATCCGTCCCGCCGCGTTGATCACCCGCTGCCATGGAACGCTCGGCTCGATTGCCGCCGGCAGCCAGGACAGCGCCGTTCCGACGGCGCGCGCCGCGCGCGGATGGCCGACGATGGCGGCGATTTGTCCGTACGTCGCCACGCGGCCGGAGGGGATTCGCTTCACCGTGCGATACACAGCACGACGGAACGGCGCCGGCGCGTCCCGCGGTGGTCGGCTACTCATGCCGCGATCTGCGGGAATACCTGCATGAACGGTTTCACTTCGACCGAGTTGAACACGCCATTGATCACATAGGGATCGCGGCTGACGATCGCCCACACCGCCTCGCGCGACTCCGCATCGAGGATGATCAGGCTTCCGCTCCCGTCGGTGAACGGACCCGCCAGCCGCACGCGTCCGGCCTGCGCCAGCGGTTCCAAGTGGGCGAGATGTGCCGGGCGATGCTGTGGCCGTTTCTCTCTCGCGTCCGGCGCGTCGTGTCCAATGATCACAAACAACATGCCTACCTCCGTTGCAGTTCGCTGGCCGACTTCGTACAGTGCAGTCGCGCTGCCGCTGCCACAATGGCCGACGAACATCAACCTGCGGTACCGATCGCCATCGAGCAAGTGATCGCACGCCTCTCCGAATTGGAGATCGTGCTCGGCGAACCCGCGCGCGCGGCGATCCCGGCGGTGCGCGCGCGGCTGATCGAAGCGATGGCCGCCCGCGACCGCGGCGATGCTCCCGCCGCGCTGGCGCGCGTCGGCCTGGCGATGGACAACCTCGCCGCGCTCGCCGATCGGCTTGACCCCGCCGAGGCCATGCTGATGCGAGCGGTCGCGCAACGCTTCCGCGCGGCGCTCGCCCAGGGCGATGAGAGCACGGCCAAGCAAGCCGCCGCCGACATGTTCGCGCAGTCGGGCGCCCGCGAATTCAAAAAGCCGTAGCCGTCGCAACTGAAGGTGGCCGTTTGAGCGCGCTGCACACATCGGCTATGACGCGCCGGTGTTTTCGCGGTGGCTCCGGATCATTCGCATCATCGCGCGCATCACCACGAGCATGGCCATCGCGTTGCTCGTCCCCTGCGCGCGCGCGGACGACTTCTCCGGATTCGGTCCCGCGTCGGTTCGCAACTACCAGCCGATCCAACTCATCTTCTTGAACCTGCCGGTCGAGCGCGCACGCACGTTGGCAGCGGGCACGCTTGAAGCGCACCTGGAAACGGTCGAGAGCAACACCATCGCCACGGTCTCCAATCCGAAGGTGCAGGGTCAGCTCAAACTCGAAACCAACCGCACTGTCATCGGTGCGAAATTCGGCGTGTGGCCGGGGCTCGAAGTCGGGGGCGACATTCCGTTCATCTCGCACTACGGCGGCATGCTCGATACGGTCATCGATCCCATCGAACACGCGCTCGGCACGTTCAATCCCGAGCGCGATCTATATCCCGACAATTCGTTCGGCGCGTTCCTCGTTCGCCAAGGCAATACAACCGTCTTTCAAGGCAAGCGGCAGGTGTTTGAACTTGGCGACATCTGGTTCAGCGCTAAACAAGAAGTATGGGGCCGAGCGAACTGGCCGCTGGTCTCGCTGCGCGCCGCTATCAAAGCGCCCACCGGTCGCGCCAGCGCCGTGTTCGGCAGTGGTTATCCGGACTTCGGACTCGGCTTCGCGGCTGAGCATCAGCCGCTATCATGGCTCATTCTGTACGCCGACCTAGCGGGAATCTTTCCGGTCGGTCCGATCACCCCGGCGCGGCTCACACTCAATCCGGCGCTCAACCAAGCGGTCGCCGCTGAAGCGCGAGTGTTGTGGCCGTGGTTTTCTCTGCTGTTGCAGCAGGAACTGTACACCAGCCCGCTGCACGGCAACGGCACGCGCATTCTCGACGGCACGGTGGTCGAGCTGACGTGGGGCGCCAACGCGCGGGTAGGGCCGACGACATTTCAACTCGCTATGGTCGACAACATCAGTCCCGTGGCCACCGCGGCGGACTTTTCTGTTCTGCTCCGAGTAGGATATGAGCTATGAAGCATACGCGATGCATTCGCGCGGAGGCCACGTAGACTCCAGGCCCTTGAGCATGAAGGTCACGGTAGTCATCGCCGATGATCACGCGATCGTTCGGCAAGGTATCGCTTCGCTGCTGAGCACGAATCCGGACATTCAGATCCTCGCCGAGGCACGCGACGGTAAAGAGGCGCTTCGCCTGGTGCAGCGGCTGCGGCCGAAGGTCGCGTTGCTCGACATCTCGATGCCGAGCATGAACGGCCTCACCGCGGCGATGCGCATCCCCAAGCTATCGCCGCACACCGCGGTGGTCATGCTCAGCATGTTCGCCGACCGCGAGTTGGTGCTGCAGGCCTTGGAAGCCGGCGCCCGCGGCTATCTCACCAAACAATCGATCGGGAGCGACGTCGCCCAAGCCATCCTCGCCGTGGCCCGCGGCGACACGTACCTCAGTCCGGACGTCGCCTCGCTCGTGGTCAGCGACTACTTGAGCGCAGTCCGCACCCGACCCGATCGCGCTCCCGAGCTGACCCTGCGCGAACGCGAAGTGTTGCAACTCATCGCCGAGGGCCGCACCAACAAAGAGATCGCCCAACTCCTCGAAACCAGCATCAAGACCGTCGACACCCACCGTACTCACATCATGAAGCGCCTCAACATCCACGACCTCGCCGGCTTGGTGAAATACGCAGTGCGCAACGGGCTGATTCAGCCGTAACCACCTCGTGATCCAATCCCGTCACGGAGAAGATTGGATCACGCCGACGGCAGGAGCAGCATCACCAGTCCACCCGCGACGATCAGCGCACCGCCGGCCAGTACGGCGACGGACGGGCGCTCGCCGAAGACGACGAAGCTGATCGCTTGGCTGACGACGAAGAAGATCGCGATGTAGAGGCCCATCAGACGGCCGAAGTCTATTGTACGATCGACGTTCACCGCGAACCCATACCCGGCGAGTAGCGCACCCCCGAGCAACACGGAGATCCACGTCGATTGCACCAGCCCGCGCCGGATCATCGCGTCGCCGGTGATTTCCAGACTGGCCGCGATCGCCAAGAACACAACCGTCCGCGCCGTCGAGTTCACGGCGCGTGTAGATCACATGGGCCGATCATTGCCAACGTTTCAGTCACTCGGGGCTGCGCCTCGGCGCAAGCGTCGCGACCGGCCGGGACATCGTGCGGACGTTCGATCTGCCAACGAGTGATCCACCAAATGCCATCAGCCATCGGCTAGCCGCGTAGCTTTCCTTCGCACTGCCTCGCTTGTTCGGCGTATGGAGACTACTATGAGCGCCATCACACTGCGGAGGAGTCCATGAGCAATCGCGATCGGTACGGCATCGAGACGGCGGAACAATTGCGCGCAGTGATCGGCGAACCCATGCCGGTCATCGGGATGAAGGTCGATGCTGCGCTGAACGAGTACGCGCGTGCTTTCATCGCCCGCTCCCCTTTCCTTGTGCTCTCGACTTCCGATGCCGCGGGAAGACAAGACGTATCTCCCAAGGGCGACACACCGGGGTTCGTGGCGATCGACGACGATCGCACGTTGCTCATCCCCGATCGCAAGGGCAACAAGCTCATCTACGGCTTGCAAAACATTCTCGCGAACCCGCACGTCGGCGTACTGTTCATCATTCCCGGCGTGCGTGAAACCGTCCGGATCAACGGTCATGCCGAGCTGACTTCCGATCCGCAGATCCTCGAACGGCTCTCGACACGCGGTCAGCCCGCGCTGCTCGCCATCCGCGTCACCATCGAGGAGTGTTTCTTCCACTGCGCCAAGGCTTTCATTCGTGCGCAACTGTGGAAGCCGGAGTCGTGGCCCGCGGTGGAGCGCATCTCGTTCGGCAAGATGTTTGCCGCCAAGCTCGGCGCCGACGATCAGGTCGCACAATCGATCGATGAACTCGTCGAGGAAGACTACAAGAGCGGGCTGTAGACTTCGCAGCAATGGCAGTCATGGCCAACAACGGCGGGTCGACTCGCGGACCGCGTTTCGCCACGCCGTTCGGGTTCCTGGCCGTCATGCGGGACGACGCGCTTGGCTTCCTGATGGACACGACCCGCCGCTACGGCGATGTGGTCGAGATCCGCTTCTTTCCTCTGCGTAATTTTCTCGTGACCAATCCAGCCGGCGTCAAACACATCCTGCAGGAGAACCACCGCAACTACTGGAAGGGTTCACTGTTCGGCAAACTCAAGCGCATTGCCGGTGAGGGACTCGTGTTCAGCGATGGCGACCTCTGGCGTCGCCAGCGCCAGTTGGTGCAGCCGGCATTCCATCGCGACCGCATCGCGGCGATGGCGGACATGATGACCGGCGCAACCATCGAGATGCTCGATCGCTGGCAGACGCCCGCTGCCTCGGGGCAGTCACTCAACGTAGCGGCGGAGATGTCGAAGCTCACGTTGCAGATCGTCGCCAAGGCGCTGTTCGGCACGGATCTCGAGGATGACGAGGTGGTGTTCACCGACGCTGTCTCGGGTGGGCTGGCCTATGCGAACTATTTGATGAACCACTTCCTGGCGCTGCCGCTGATCGTTCCAACGCGCGCCAACCGCGCCGGCCGCCGGGCGATCGCCACGCTCGATGAGATCGTCTGGAATATCATCGCCCGGCATCGTCGCGAAGGCGGAGACCGTGGCGACCTATTGAGCATGCTCATCGGCGCACGCGACGCGGAGACCAACGAAGCGATGACCGACCGCCAACTGCGCGATGAAGCCGTCACCTTCCTGGTGGCGGGTCACGAGACCACCGCGGTTGCGCTCTCGTGGACGTGGCATCTGCTGTCAACGCATCCGAACGTCGAGCGGCGTTTGCACGCAGAGGTGGACGATGTCCTCGGCAAGCGCACGCCGACGTTGAGCGATCTACCCAACCTTCCCTTCGCGCGCATGGTGCTGGAGGAGTCCATGCGACTCTACCCACCGGTATGGGCAACCGCTCGGCAGAGTTTCAAGGAAGACGACGTCTGCGGCCACCGCATCCCGGCCAACACTGTCGTGACGCTCAGTCCGTACGCGACCCATCGCGATCCGGCGTACTGGGAAGACCCCGAGCGTTTTGATCCCGACCGTTTCTCGCCCGAGCGCAGCGCCGGCCGCCCTGAGTACGCCTACTTCCCATTCGGCGCCGGACCACGCCGCTGCATCGGCAGTCAGTTCGCGATGATGGAGGGGCAGCTGGTGCTGGCGATGATCGCACAACGGTTCCGCCTGCACGGCGATCCAAGCCACCCGGTCGAACCCGATCCGATTCTGACCCTGCGACCGCGCAACGGACTGCCGATGACGTTGCAGTCGCGTCAGTGAAGAGACTTCGATGAGTCGTTTGCGACCGGTTTACGGCCACTCGATGATTTGGCCGGCTGCCGGCGTGATGGGCGTGTGCCGCCAGCGCGCTTCGAACTCTGCCAAGTATGCAGCCGCGCGCGCCTGCGGTAGCGTCACGAGGATGATCGCAAAGTCAGGGAGTAGTTTGAGGCTGCTACCCGCAGAGTATCCGAAGAGGCGGTCTCGGGTCAGAATCACACGAAAGCCTGCCTGAAATGCCACCTGGGTCAGAGACCCGTTCGTCAAACCGCGCCATCCACGGTTCACCGCGGTGTCGCACGAGACGCCCTGCCGATGGAGAAACGTCACCAGCCCATTCGGCAAATTGACATCAAGCAGCCACATCGCGCCGATCGGTAGCGGCGCTGGCGAAGCGCAGCACTTCCGGGAGGGCTTCGCGTGGGAACTCGGAGTAGTCGCGCACGATGTCCTCGTACGACATTCCCTCAGCCAGACACGCCAGGATGAACGACACAGTAAAACGCGTGCCGCGTATCGTCGGTTTTCCGCCGAGCCGCTCGGGATTCGTCACCAGGTACGAGTACCCGGTGATGGGCCGGTCTTCCATCGCCGTCATTGTCCCCCGCGACGGGGCCGAAGTCGAGCGGGTGACGAACCCGCCGAAGATCTGTCGCCGCTGTTCATGCCGCGTAAGCCTTCGTGTAACAGCGTTGGTGCTGGCGACGTCGCGCGTCACACAGATGGGCTCCTATCCAAGCGCGTGCAGTTCACGCAGCAGCCCCGCGCCAAGCCTCGCAGTTTGCGTTTCCGACATAGCCTCGTGTAGGCAGGCGGCGCGATTCAGATGGCCAGGAGCAGGGAGTATGACGCATTCCCTCCACACCCGCGTGATCATGCATCGAGCTCGATCCTTAATCCGGCGACATCTTGCGCTCGTCTTCACCGCCGTGGCTCTCGCCGGTTGCGGCGGCAGTACCTCAACGCCGGCGATCGACGACGAACTTCCCGCCGAGCAAGACAACGGGGCGCAAGGGCTCGACCCGTTCGGCAACGAGGCGCACGTCGCACCCATAGTGGCATGCAACGATCCACTGCGAGCCAGTGATCAGTCGCTCGTGATCCGCGTTCTGCCGCGCGGGCCGCTCGCGCCCGATGGCTCGCTGGCGTTCACCTCCGGCGTTTGCGTGTATCTTCCACCCGGATATCTCACCAGCAATCTTCGTTACCCGGTGGTCTACCTGCTGCACGGAGGCGGAGGAGACCAAGCCGATTGGGTCACCTACGGCGGCATCCGTGCGATCATGGACACTCTCGTCGCGACGGACGTCGCGAACGCCGCCGTCGTGGTCATGCCCGACGGACGCGATGGGCAGTGGTACGACAGCTTCGACGGCAGCATCAAGAACGAGCAGTACGTGCTCGGCTACCTCATTCCGTACGTCGACCGCCACTTCCGCACGATCGCCGAACGCAGCGGGCGTGTCATCGACGGCCTATCCAATGGTGGCTACGGCGCCACGCTGTTCGCCGCCAAAGCGCCCGACCGATTCGTGGCGGCCGGGGGGATGTCGTCGAATCTGGCGGCCGTCTCCATCAGCGGACTCGGCACGGCGAGCAAGGCCCCCGCGTACCGGCACGGCAACTTGCCGGTCGATCTCGCGGGTAATCTCGATGGTGTTGATCTGACCCTCGATATCGGCACCGTCTGCATAACCGATCAGGCGATCGACGATTGCGTCACGTTTCGATTCGAGCAGGTCTTCGTGCCCGCGAACCGCGATTTCAGAGACCACCTGGCGAGTCGCGCCCCGAGCGACGGTGTCTTCGACTACCGCGAAACCGAAGGCGGCCACTCGTGGCGGTGGTGGCCGCTGTGGCTACGCGAGCGGCACCTGCCATTCTTCCTGGCCCGTCTCGCCGACCCGCGCAGTGCCGGCATCCGTCCCGTGTCGGCGGCAGCACGACCGGGTTTTCGTTATCGTACGATCGCGCAGCAGTTCTCGGTGTGGGGATACGAGGTACACGTCGAGCGAGGGGTACGCGAGTTTCTCGACCTCAGCGACGTGCGCGCCGATGGCCTCGTCGTGCAGGGTTCTGGACGGGGCACGATTCGAACCGCATCGTTGTACAAACCCCGGCACAGCTACACAGTCGCAAACGCCGGCGATGCGGACTCGCACGTCGTTGCCGACGCGGCGGGGCGAATCATCTTCACCGTTGACCTCGGCCCGTCGCACGAGCACGAGCAGTACAGCCCGCAAGCCAACGCACTCCAAGCGGCGGGCGGTTATTGGACCGTGCGCGACGTCGAGATCCGCGAGGGGAGTTGAGACTTGAGGACATTCCATTCCGTGAAGGCTCAATGGGCGATGAACGCCGGTAGGCGAGGCGCAAGCGAAGACTCGGGCTCGCGTGATCGGCTGAAGTCTACATTCAAGGGCTGACCCTGATTCTGCTCGATTCACTGACCCCGATTCTGCTCGACGCCACCGTCATCGGTCGAGTGTTCGCCTTCCCTAGCAGCCCGTTGAAAAACCTCGCTTGCTTCGAGACGCGCCTGTCGGCGCTCCTCAGCATGAGCGGTTCCTCCCTTGTGCCACAACACTTTCCCGTTCGCCCTGAGGCGCGCAGCGCCGTTTCGAAGGGCGCCGCACTTTTTCATCGGGCTGCTAGTCTTGATGACGACCATCTACTGGATTAGAGAGGTGCCCGCATGGGTGTTGGGACAAATCAGCAAAGCGACCCTTTGCTGTCTCATCGTACGTTCCTTGAGGCAGCACTAGAGAAGGAGGCTCACGCGTATGACAAGGCCGTGATGACCCTGTCGGGCGGGGCTCTCGCTGTTTCCTTCGCGTTCGTCAAGGACATCATCGGCGGAACTCCAGATCCAATCACTATGCCGGAGCTGTTCTGCGCGTGGATCTTCTTGTCGACGAGTATGCTGAGCTGCCTAGGTTCGATGCTTACGAGTCAGTTTGCGTTGTATCGGGCGATTGTGCAGGTCGATCGTCCCAGAGCAGATCCTGCGTCAAAGAAGGAACCCCCAGGTGGAGGGTTCGGAATTGCAACCTGGATATTGAACATTTCCGCGGGGTGCTTCTTCGGCGTCGGGGTCATCTTTCTGGTTACCTTCGCGGCACAGAATCTAGGGCGAGTGGGCCAGACTCAAGACAAGGCTCCATCGGTGACAAGCGTATCTCCGACTGCGACACTGACCGCGACGCCAACGCCCGTGCCTTGACAGGTATTCCTGACAAGCTACCGACGAGGCGATACATAGATCACCCATTGAGCCGAGGCCAACCAAACAAGTAGAGGAGGATCTCATGGGCAGTGTGCAGAGGACACGGAGGCCAACGCGTAAGCCGGCAGAGGGAGGGGTTCCGCCGCCGCCGCCGCCACCAAGGCCACCGAAACCACCCAGCTCAGCGACGTCGTGAACCGGTCGGAAGCAACAGGGAGGACGGGTCGTAGGCTGCAGAACGAAGGCATGCCGGGACGTATCTCTGGGCGGTGAATTTTGAGCCTTCATTCCCGAGGGTCAGAACCGTGGTCATCGTAGCGGAAGGGTCAGGGGTCCGGAGGGAACACAGCAGTCAGAAAACCGAGGTCCTGGAGAGAGTTGATGACTCCATTCGACGCGCAAAAGCTCAAGGACGCAATGGTGCGCACCTTAGAACTCCACAAGCACGCTGCAAAGATGTCGAAGGGTGGCTTTCTGCGGACTGCATGGTCGCCCGGCCAAGTGGACTCGTGGCTCCAGGAGCAACTCTTCGAAACCTGGAAGGAGTATCTGTTCGACTGTGCCGAACGTCACATGGAGACCCTGTTGCGGAAGAGGCGCAACCTTCTGGTGAGGGGGGACTACGGTGAGATCGATGACGAGCCACTATTGCGGGAACTCAGACATTTTCTATCGGCTTGCAACGTTACGGAGCTGGTGATGGAGCGAATCGGCGATGCTCTCTGTACAGCTTTGTATCTGACACTCGAGACTCTCGCCGACGCTGTACCGATCCAAGAAACTGATGCGGTGGCCCTCTCCCTAGAGACGTCGCCGACGGAGTACGAACACCAGTGTGCCGAACTGATGAGGACATGCGGATTCGAAGCCACAGTCACCAAAGCATCCGGTGACCAAGGCGTCGACGTCATCGCACGGAAGCCCGGGCTAACGGTTGCCTTACAGTGTAAGCTCTACGGCTCGCCAGTGGGTAACAAAGCGGTGCAAGAAATCTACGCAGCCAAGAGTTTTGTCGGGGCGGACCTGGCTGTGGTCGTAACCAACAACGAGTTCACCGATCCGGCGCGGCAGTTGGCTCAGGCACTGGGGGTTCTGCTACTTCACGACTCGCAGATCGCAGAGTACTTTGGCAAATAGTCCGGGATGGCTGATCGAGTCTCACCTACTTGATCACTGCCCATTGGCGTGAATTCGGAGACGTGGTGCGCTTTCGCGATCTCCCGGAGGCGCTCACCGAGGGCACGGATGAGAACGATGCGTTCGATCAGGCCGCCGATTCTCCCTATGAACGCCGATTGACGTGATTGGCGGCGCTTGCGGGGTTTCGTATCCCACGCGCGGTCTAGTTTACGGCCGCTTCGCACGCTCGGCGAGCTCGTTCACTGCGCTGCTCACGATTCCTTGCGCCCAGACGGATATCCGCAGCCCCAAAGCCGCAGTCGGCGGCGGCATGAGTTCGCTCGCCAGGCTACGGGTTCAGCCCTTGAAAATAGAATTTGCTCCTTCGACGCAACGGCCGCCATCGCCGGAAAGCGGGCGAATCAAAGGACTCGGCCAGCGTAGGCGTTCTACTCGAGTGTCTCGGCGCGGCGCTTCGGGCGTTCGACTTGTTTGAGCACGCGTTTGCGCAGGCGCACCGACTGCGGCGTGATTTCGACCAGCTCGTCGTCACCGATCCACTCGATGCCGTTTTCCAAGCCCATCTCGCGGTGCGGCGTGATGATGATGTTCTCGTCGCGGCCGGCGGCGCGGATGTTGGTGAGCTTCTTCTCGCGGCAGATGTTGACGTTGAGATCGCTCTCGCGCGAGTACTCACCGACAACCATGCCCTCGTACACGTGCGTGCTCGGCGCGATGAAGATCGTGCCGCGCTCTTGCAAATGGAAGATCGCGTACGGCGGCGCCACGCCTTCGCGATCCGACACCATCGCGCCGTTGGTGCGCGCTTGGATTGGTCCATGCCACGGCGCCCAGCCATCGAACAGCGCGTTCTGGATGCCGGTGCCGCGCGTCTCGGTGAGGAAGCGCGAGCGAAAGCCGATCAGCCCGCGCGACGGCACCGAGAATTCCAACCGCACGCGGCCGGAGCCAGCTTGCGTCATCTTGGTCATCTTGCCCTTGCGCATCGCCAGCAGCTGCGAGACCACGCCGATGTAGTCTGCGGGGACGTCGATGACGAGCAACTCGATCGGCTCGTTCAGCGCGCCGTTGACGTCGCGCGTAACCACGGTCGGCTTCGACACCATCATCTCGTAGCCTTCGCGACGCATGGTCTCGATCAAGATCGCGAGTTGCAATTCGCCGCGGCCGGTGACCCGCAACG
The DNA here is from genome assembly GCA_016178705.1 of Deltaproteobacteria bacterium. Taxonomy (NCBI): domain Bacteria; kingdom Pseudomonadati; phylum Myxococcota; class Myxococcia; species Deltaproteobacteria bacterium. Next base: position 166,124 of record JACOST010000001.1, read on the forward strand.
CGTCGGGCGAGTCGGTGTCTTCAATCCGAATGCTGACGTTCTTGCGCAGCTCCTGCTCTAAGCGCTCGCGCAGCTTGCGCGAGGTCACGAACTCGCCTTCCTTGCCCGCCCACGGCGAGGTGTTGACGCTGAAGATCATCGCGATCGTCGGCTCGTCGATGCGAATCGCCGGCAGCGGACGCGGATTCTCGCGGTCGGCGATGGTGTCGCCGATGTGAATGTCCTCGATCCCCGCGATCGCGACGATGTCGCCCGCCCCCGCGGTCTCGACTTCTTGCCGCTTGAGGCCGTGCCAGGTGTAGATCTGCGTCACCTTCACCAGTGCTTGCGTGCCATCGGTGCGGCACAGCGTGTACAGACCGGCGCTCTTGAGCGCGCCGTTCTTGATCCGGCCGATGGCGAGCCGGCCGACGTAGTCGTTGTAGTCGAGATTGTTGGCCTGAAACTGAATCGGCGCATCGATGTCGCCGGCCGGTCCCGGCAGCCGCGCAACGATCAGGTCGAACAGCGGCCGCAAGTCGTTCGACGGCTGCGCCAGGTCGCGCGTCGCGGTGCCCTCGCGCGCGTTGGTGTAGACCACAGGGAACTCGATCTGCTCCACCGTCGCGTCGAGGTCGATGAACAGCGCGTAGATCTCGTCGAGTACTTCGGCGATGCGCGCGTCGGGCCGATCGATCTTGTTGACGCAGACGATCGGCGGCAGTCCCGCTTCGAGCGCCTTCTTCAGCACGAAGCGCGTCTGCGGAAGCGGCCCTTCCGAGGCATCGACCAGCAACATCACACCGTCGACCATGGCCAGCGTGCGTTCGACCTCACCACCAAAATCGGCGTGGCCGGGCGTATCGACGATGTTGATCTTCACGCCGCCGTATTCGACCGCCGTGTTCTTCGCGAGGATCGTAATGCCCCGCTCGCGCTCCAGCGCGTTGGAGTCCATGACGCGCTCCATTACTTGCTCGTTCACGCGGAAGATCCCACTCTGATGCAGCATGGCGTCGACCAGCGTGGTCTTGCCGTGGTCAACGTGGGCGACAATGGCGATGTTGCGGATATCGGTGCGGCGGATTGGATTCGGTGATGTCATCATCCGTGTGAAACACAACGGGGGCCGGAAGGCCCCCGTCAGTTGGCTCCTTCTAATGAGTGATGCGGCGCACCATAGCAGCCGCGCAACGCAAGCTCCAGAGGGTGGGATCGGATGACAAGCCGGGCCGGGCCGCTCCAAATGCTCCTCTGTCTTGGCGATCGCTAGTGTGCTGCGTCCGAAATGAAGACCCATTCCGCAAACGAGAGCCTAGCGCGAATTTGGGAGGGCGACGCTTCCGCGGAGCCGTGTTGCAGAGCGGATCGGCTCGGCGGGAGCCTCGCCCTCCCAATTCTGCGTGAGCTGCGCACGCTCGGACAAGAGCCCGTCTGCGTGACGCACTACGCTAGTCCAGCGCGAACCTGAACCCGCCGCTACCGCCCGGACGCCGTTCCAGCTTGCCGGCCAAGTCCCACGACAGGCCGAGGCGCTCCTTCAATCGTATGATGTCGTCCTTGAGCAGCGCTTCGAGCCGCCGGCGATATTGTTCCGGGATTGTGCTCACCCCAGTCGGATTGACCGGCTCGCTCACCGCGCCGCTGATATAGCGGCGATCGCTGGCAACACCGAGAAATCGCATCACCTCGAGCAGCAATGCCTCCGGCTGCGCATCGACGTCGTCGAACAGACCGACCAGCAGATTGCCGGGACGCAGGTACACCGACCAGTTGTCGATCTGCTCGACGTAGCGGGCACACTGGCGTTGATACGGTTCGGCGAAGAACCGCTCGAACTCGCCGGCCGACACCTCGGCGAACTTGCGCCCCTTGTTTCGGACGAGGTCCTTCTTCGCGTGCGACCAAGCGCGATCGATCGGCTCACGGATCATTAGGACTATTTTGATGTCCGGCTTGAGCGCCGCGATCTCTTGGATCACGTCGCGATCGAGCGTGGCGTAACTCGCGGTCGCTTCGCCGCGAACCTGCGGCCGGTACAGTTCGCGGTAGAGGCGCACGCTCATGAGATTGCGGAAGACAACGCGCCACAGCGGTTCGTGAAAGAATTGGAGGTACCAACCCAATTCGTTGGAGCGATAGCGCGGACTGTCGGGCGTCTTCAGGCTGCTGAAGAAGAACAGCTCCTTCGGTTCCGCCAGCATGATCTGCGGGTGATAGCGCAGGTGCGCGTGCAACCACGTCGTGCCGGTCCGCTGCGGCCCGACGATGAGGAAGTCGGGGAAGTAGGAGAGATCAGGATCGCCGGAGCGTTTGATGTAGCGTGGCGACCGCTGCTCGGCGTCAGTCATTGTCCCGATCTCTATACAATTGATCCGCCATGGTGAAGCTCGGAGCAAGCGACTCGCCCCTCACGCTCTTGCACAAGAGTCTCGCAGCCGTCGGTTCGTCATACCGGCGAAATCCAGGCGGGGAGCGGCGCGCGATCCTGGATTCCGGCTTCCGCCGGAATGACGAGTGGGGAGGTCGCCGCTCGTCTTATGCACAGCCCCCTCAACCCCTCACCCGTGCTGCCACACGCGCTGCATGAGCTTGCGCCGACCGAGCTTGCTAATCTGATCGAGCGCCCGCATGTCGTCTTCCGCGAGACGCCAGCCGAGCGCGCCGGCGTTCTGCTCGGCTTGCGCCGCAGTCTTTGCGCCGGGAATCGGCACGGCGCCCTTGCAAATGATCCAGTTGAGCGCCACCTGCGCCGGGGTCTTGTCGCCGTGGTTTGCGCCGATGCGGCGCAGCTCCGCGATGATCGGGTCGACTTCCGTCATCGGAAAGTCGGAGAAGGTGCGATGACTCGGTGGCGGGTTGCTGGCGCTGTACTTGCCCGTCAATCGCCCCATCGCCAGCGGCGAGTAGGCCAGCAGCACCACGCCCAACTCTTTGCACGCGCGCAGCAGACCGGTGGATTCTGGCCGCGTGCGCAGCAGAGAGAATTCGACTTGGTTGGTCGCGAGACGAATGCCGCGCTTGGCCAACTCTCCATAGATCGCTCGCATCTCCCGTTCCGAATAGTTCGAGACGCCGACCGCTTTGACCAACCCCGCGCTGTGCGCGGCCGCCAGCGCTTCAGCCATCGCCGCGTGCGAGCGCAAGCTGATGGGGCCGTGAATCTGGTAGAGATGGACCCACGGCAGGTGTAGGCGAGCGAGCGACGCTTTGAGCGATGCGAGCAGCGCCGACATGACCCAGATCTTCCACGGTACCGGAAAGAATTTTGTCGCCACCACGATCTGCCCGCGATGCGCCGCATCGCCATCGAGCAACCGCGCGATGATGCGCTCGCTCTCGCCCTCGCCGTAGCCCTCTGCGGTGTCGAGCAGTGTGATCCCGGCGGCGACGGAGCGCTCGTAGGCTTGGCGAATCGTCTCGAAACTGTAGCTGCGGTCGTACGCGTTCATCCCCCAAGTGCGCGAGTCGCCCCACGCCCAGGTTCCCACTCCCATCACCGGCAACGCGACCTCGCAGCCGGGAAGAGGAATGTGCGCTTCGACTGTCACTGAATCCTCCGCCTCCTGATCGACAACGATGGATCTATAACCAGGCATCACCGCGCTTGTCCACGTGCGACTACCCTTTCGCCTGCGGCTTCGACACAGAGCACGTCCAAATGTTAGGACCAACAAGCCGATGCTTACCGAGAACGAACACCGCAAGCTCGCGGCCATCATGTTCACCGACATGGTCGGCTACAGCGCGCTGGCGCAACGCAACGAGGCGTTGTCGCTTGCACTGCTCCACGAGCAGCAACAACTCGTCCGGCCGATCTTTGCGCAGTACAGCGGGCGCGAAGTCAAAAGCACCGGTGATGGGTTCCTGGTCGAGTTCGGCAGCGCGTTGCAGGCGGTGCATTGTGCGATTGAGATTCAAAAGGGGATGGTGCAGCGCAATTCGTCCGAGGCGCCGGACCGGCGCATTCAGATCCGCATCGGACTGCATCTCGGTGACGTCGAGACCCGCGACGGTGACGTCTTCGGCGACGGTGTGAACATCGCCGCGCGCATCGAGCCGTTGGCGGAGCCCGGCGGGATCTGTATCTCCGGTGCGGTCTACGAACAGATCCGAAACAAGATTGACCTGCCGCTGATCCGGCTGAAGCAACCGCAGCTGAAGAACATCGATGTGCCCGTCGAGGTATACCGCGTGGTGCTGCCGTGGGCAGGCGGTGATCTGCCTCACGTAGGGCGCTGGGTCCGACGTCTGCGACAGCGCGGAATGCGTACGTGGGTCATCGGTGTGATCATCGCCCTTGTGATTGCGGGGCACGGGTTGGTCATCGCTCTTGTCGGCGCTGGGGTTGGGCGGTGGTTCTGGCCTCTGTTCGCCGCTCCGGCGACCACTCCGAAGCCGTCGGCAGCCGCATCGGCTGAGGTGTCAAAGTCCGTCGCCGTGCTGCCCTTCGTGAATATGAGCGGCAACGATGCCGACGAGTATCTGAGCGACGGCATGAGCGAAGAGATCATCACGGCGCTGTCGAAAGTCAGCGGCCTGCGCGTCGCCGCGCGCACCTCGTCGTTCTTCTTCAAGGGCAAGAACGAAGACATCGAAGAGATCGGCGCGAAGCTGCGCGTCGGCAGCGTGCTCGAAGGCAGCGTCCGTAAGGTGGGTCCGAAGCTGCGAGTGACGGCGCAGCTCATCAGCACTGGTGACGGTTACCACCTGTGGTCGGAAACCTACGACGAGGACACGGCGGACATTCTTGCCATCGAGAGCGCCGTGGCGCAGCGTGTTGCTGCGGCACTGAAGGTCACCTTGCATGCGAGCGAACAGGCGCGACTACAGAGCAAACCGACCGAGAACCCCGAAGCGCATCAGCTCTATCTGAAGGGCCGCTACTACGTGAATCGCTACAGCGAAGAAGGGCTGAAGAAGGGACTCACCTACCTGCAGCAAGCGATTGCACTCGATCCCGGCTACGCGCTCGCCTACCAGGGCCTGGCCTACTACTACAGCATCGTCAATGACTGGTTTGCGGCGCCGAAGGACGCGATGCCCAAGATGCGCGCGGCGGCGGAGAAGGCCTTGCAGATCGACCCCACACTTTCCGAGCCCCATACTTTCTTGGCCGCATTCGCTTGGTGGTATGACTGGAACTGGTCCACCGCCGAGGAGGAGCACAAGCGTGCGCTCGCGCTGGATCCGAACAGCGTCGTTGCGCACGAGTTCTACGGTCAGTACTTGAATCTGATCCGACTGGCGCCCGAAGGCATTGACGAGGTCAGGAGAGCCGTCGCAATCGATCCGCTCTCCCCGGAGGCCAACAGCTTCCTCGGCGCTACCCTCTATTGTGCGCGCCGCTATGCCGACGCGATCGCACAGTTCCGCGAGACGCTCGAAATGGAGCCCAGCTATTCGTTCGCCCGCCTCCAGTTGGGCAAAGCATACGTGCAGAATGGAGAGCTGGAGCGCGGCATCGCCGAGCTGCGCCGGGCGAAGGAGCTCGATCCGCACAACCCGGACGTGATGAGCGCACTGGGCTACGCGTATGCCGTGGCGCGTGACCGCGACGCGGCGCAGCGAGCGATCGACGAATTACGCCAGCAGTCGCAAGCGAGTTACGTGTCGCCATATTTCTTCGCGGTGATCTACGCAGCATTGGGCGAGACCGACCAGGCCTTCGCATTCCTCGACAGGGCGTATGAAGATCGCAGCTTTTTCATCTCGGGGCTGAAGGTTGACCCGATGGTGGATGCGCTGCGAGCCGACCCGCGGTTCACGGCACTGCTGAAGAAGGTGGGGTTGGATAAGTGAGGGGCAAGGAGCCCGACGCCACCTTACTGGCGTCGAGTTTGACAGGGGTGGGGGCGTGTCGATAGGGTGAGAACTGACTAGTCTGACCAGAATGGAGTCATCATGGCCAACACGTGGCAACTGCAGCGCGCTAAGGCGGAACTGAGCAAGCTCATCGAGACCAGCGCAACCAAGGGGCCGCAGACCGTCACCCGGCATGGCCGGCCGGCGGCTGTGGTGCTGAGTGCCGCGGACTACCAGCGCCTGACGAGCCGGCGACACGATTTCAAGGCGTTCTTGCGCCGCGCCCCATTGCATCAATTGAAGCTGGTCCGCAGCCGGGACGCCGGCCGACGCGTGTTGCTGTGAGCTTCCTACTCGATACGTGCGTCTTGTCGGAGCTCACCCGCCCGAAGCCGCATTCGAATGTGCTGCGCTGGTTCGAAGCGCAGGACGCGACGGCGCTGTTTGTGAGCGTGCTCACCATCGGCGAAATCGAGAAGGGAGTCGCCGCCCTTCCGGCAGGCCGGAAGAAAGTGGCTCTGAGCGGATGGCTCGCCACCCTGCGCTCAACATACACGGATCGGATGCTGTCGATCGACGCGGCCATTGCGGCCATCTGGGGCCGCACCGCGGCGCGGATCGAACGTGCGGGCGGCACGCTCGCCGTGGTCGATGGCTTGATCGCGGCCACCGGTATGCATCACGGATACACGGTGGTGACGCGGAACGTGAGCGACTTCGCAAAGACCGGCGTCGCACTGCTCAACGCCTGGCAAGCCTGATGCGGCCGTCAGACCTGGCTCACGTCGCGCCGGAGATGCGGGGCTAAGTGGAGTCCGACACCACCTTCACGCGCCGCGTCTGCGCCGTGCTGCTGGCCGATGTGACCGGCTTCAGCACGCTGATGGGCGAGAACGACGAGCGCACGGCGCACGCGGTGCATCATCTGCAGTCCATCGCGTAGGGGATCGTCGGCGAGCACAACGGCCGCGCCGAGCCGGTCGCCGGCGACGCCTTGTTCGCCACCTTCGACAGCGTGGTCGCAGCGGTGCAAGCGGCGGTGGCGCTGCAGCGGCGCATCGCCGCCGAGCCGTTCGAAGGCCAGGCGCTGCAAATCCGCATCGGCGTGCACCTCGGCGACGTGTTGCTGCGCGACGGCCGCGCCTTCGGTGACGCCATCAACATCGCCGCGCGCCTGGAAGCGCTGGCACGGCCGGGGACGATCTGCATCTCCGAAGGCGTCTACCGCCAGGTGCGCAATACACTCGACGAACAATTCGTCGATCTCGGCCGGCAGAAGCTGAAGAACATCTCCGATCCGGTGCACGCCTATCTCATCGTACCGAGTGGCGCGTTGGGTCCGGTGCCTCGGCGTTCCGCGCGGCACTGGGTCGTGGCGGCAGGTGCGTTGGCGCTGCTGGCTGCCGCCGGCGTCCTCGCATGGCGCCACCAACAGAGCGCAGCTCCCGGCGCGCCGAAGGCGAGCGGGCAAGCTGAAGAACGCAAGTCCGTCGCCGTGCTGCCCTTCGTCAACATGAGCGGCAACGACGCTGACGAATACTTGAGCGATGGCATGACCGAAGAGATCATCACGGCGTTGTCCAAGCTCAGCGGCTTGCGGGTTGCGGCCCGCACCTCGTCGTTCGCCTTCAAAGGCAAGAACGAGGCGATTGAGAAGATCGGGGACCAACTGCACGTGCACGCCGTGCTCGAAGGCAGCGTGCGCAAGGCGGCGAACCGACTCCGCATCACGACGCAGCTCATCAACATTGCCGACGGCTATCATCTCTGGTCAGAGAGCTACGACCGGGAGATGGCCGACATCTTTGCCATCCAAAGTGAGGTCGCCCAACGCGTCGCTGACGCGTTGAAAGTCACGCTGCTGGCAGACGAGCGGCAACGGCTCGAACGCAAAGCGACGGAGAACCTCGACGCCTACAACTCGTATCTGTTGGGCCGTTACTACTGGAACAAGCGGACTGAGGAAGGATTCCAGAAGGGCATCGAGCAGTTCGAACAGGCGATCGACAAAGACCCGAACTACGCTGCGGCGTATGCCGGATTGGCAGACTGCTACTTGCTGGCAAGCGATGCCGACACCGGCGGCCTTCCTCCAGCCACAGCGATGCCCAAAGCCAGGGCGGCAGTGACCAGGGCTCTGGAGATTGATGACACCCTTGCGGAAGCGCACAACTCGCTCGCCATGGTCTTCCAGAGAGACTGGGACTGGCTCGCTGCCGAAGGGGAATGGAAGCGAGCCCTGCAGCTCAACCCAAACTATGCCACGGCCCACCACTGGTACGGCATGTTCTGGAGCAACCGGGGCCGCGCGGATGAGGCCATTGCAGAGGTGAAACGCGCACAGGAACTTGATCCCCTGTCGCTCATTATCAGCACAGCCCGCGCAGTTGTTTTGTACCACGCGCGGCGATACGACGAAGCAGTCGACCAAGCCCACCGGACGCTTGCGATGGACCCGAAATTCGCCCGGACGCACTGGGTCCTGGGTGTGGTGTATCTGCAACAGGGGATGAACGAAGAAGCGATTGCTGAGTTGCAAGCGGCTCGACAATTGGAGGACGGCCAGCGGGTGCTCGCACAGCTTGGATACACCTATGCGGTATCGGGAAGGACAAGCGACGCGCAGAAGGCACTCAATGATTTGAATGAACTATCGCAGCGACACTATGTAGACCCGTTTTCGATCGCGGTGATCTACACAGGTCTTGGCGACAAGGACCGGGCGTTCGAGTGGCTGGGAAGGGCGTACGAGGAACGTTCGAGTGGGCTGATGTTGCTCAAAGTAGAGCCACTGTTCGACAGCGTTCGCTCTGATCCGCGGTTCACGGCGCTGCTGAAGAAGGTGGGGTTGGACCAATGAACGCGGACGCCCGCCGGCGTCCTACGTGCCAACCGTTTGCCGTATGCATCAGGCGGTGTTACAGGCATATCGCCATGCACATCAAACGAAAGAGCCACAACTTGGACGCGCACCTGCTGCGGCGAGCGCAGCGCGTCCTAGGTGCGGCGACAGAGACCGACACCATTCATCAGGCGCTGCATGCCGTGCTGGTTGGCGAGCAATTGATTGCGGCGCTTGAATCGGTGAGCGGACAGGTCGAGTTCCGGCCGGAGTTTCTCAAGCGCATGCGGAGTCAGCGCGGACGGCGCCGGTGAAGTATCTGCTCGACACCAACATCTACTTTCATACCCTCCACGACCCGGCCTATCTCGCTCGCTACCGCAGTGCGCTCCTGCGAGTCACTCCGCAAACCTTTCTCAGCAGTGTGGTGCGGCTCGAGCTAGTGCAGGGAGCGCAGGGGGACATCGCCCGCGCCCGTGTTGGGAAGGCGGTCGCTCCGCTCGAACGGAGCGGCCGGGTGATTGCCCCGACGCATGCGGACTGGACGCGAGCGGGCACCACTCAAGGACGCATCTGGGACGCGCATCCCTCCTTGCGCACGAAGAACCTGCAGAACGACATCCTCATCGCCTGCACCGCGCTGCGCATCGGCGCCGTCATCGTGACGAGCAACACGCGGGATTTCGACCTCATCCGGCCGTACGTGCCGCACCGCGCGCTAACCCTGCAACAGGTGGCGGGCGAGATCGAAGGATGAGCGTCCCAAGCGCCTCGCGTTGAGCCGGATGGACCCCGACTCCACCTTCACGCGCCGCGTGTGCGCCGTGCTGCTGGCCGATGTGACCGGCTTCAGCAAGCTCATGGGCGAGAACGACGAGCGCACGGCGCACGCGGTGCATCATCTGCAGTCGATCGCGCAGGGCATCGTCAGCGAGCACAACGGCCGCGCCGAGCCGGTGGCCGGCGACGCGTTGTTCGCCACCTTCGACAGCGTGGTGGCGGCCGTGCAAGCGGCGGTCGCGCTGCAGCGGCGCATCGCCGACGAGCCGTTCGAGGGTCAGGCGCTGCAAATCCGCATCGGCGTCCATCTCGGCGACGTGTTGTTGCGCGACGGCCGCGCCTTCGGCGACGCCATCAACATCGCCGCGCGTCTGGAGGCGCTGGCACGGCCGGGGACGATCTGCATCTCCGAAGGCGTCTACCGCCAGGTGCGCAACACGCTCGATGAACAATTCGTCGATCTCGGCCGACAGAAGCTGAAGAACATCTCCGATCCGGTGCACGCCTATCTCATCGTGCCGAAGGGCGTGGCGCGGGGCCCGGCACCCCGGCGCGCCGCGATGCGCTGGGCCGTCGTGGCCGCTGCGCTCATAGTCGTTGCCGTTGGTGTTGCCGTGTGGCGTTACCGACAGCCCGCGGCGCCGTCGGTCGCAAGCAATGATGACGATCGCAAGTCCATCGCCGTCCTGCCCTTCGTCAACATGAGCTCGGACAAGGAGAACGAGTACTTCAGCGACGGGATCACCGAAGACCTGATCACCGCGCTCTCCAAGGTGTCGGGCCTGCACGTCGCGGCGCGCACCTCGTCGTTCGCCTTCAAAGGGAAGAACGACGACATCCGCACCATCGGTGCGCAACTGCACGTCGGGGCCGTCCTTGAAGGCAGTGTCGCCAAGGCGGGCAATCAAGTGAGGATCACCGCGCAGCTCATCAACGTCGAGGACGGCTACCATCTCTGGTCGGACAGCTACGACCGCGAGCTGCAGGACATCTTCGCCATCCGCAGCCAGGTGGCGGAGACCGTGGCGAAGGCGCTGCAGGTCACTCTGGCGGCGGGCGAGTACCAGAGGCTCGGGCAGAAGCCGACGGAGGACCTGGAAGCGTATCAGCTCTATTTGAAGGGACGGCATGCAGCCGCGACCTACGCTGACCCGGTCACGGCCATGCGGTATCTGCAGCAGGCGATCACGCGCGACCCAGGCTATGCGTTGGCCTATAACGGGCTGGCTTACTACTACGTGTCCGGCACCGATGGGCTGCTATCGGGAAGCGAGTGCCTACCGCGCGCCCGCGAGGCGGCCGCGAAGGCGCTGCAGCTCGACCCGTCGTTGGCGGAGGCGCACACCTGGCTAGGCACGGTGCACTGGTGGTACGACCGTGACGACGCCGCAGCGCGACGCGAGTTCCAAACGGCGATCACAATGCAACCCGACTTGGCCTCGGCTCACGAAATGTACGGCTGGTACTTGGTGTCCGCCGGTCAGGTCGATGCAGGACTCGCCGAGTCGCATCGTGCGGTCGAGCTAGATCCGCTGTCGTCCGAGACCAACACCTTCCTCGGCGTCAACCTCTATCTCACCCGCCGCTACGACGAGGCGGTCAAACAGCTGCGGGCCGCGATCAACACTGACCCGGATTACGTCTACCCACACTTGTTTCTCGGGCGTGTGTACGCGCGCACTGGCAGATTCTCCGAAGCGGTTGCCGAGCTGCGAACTGCCATGCAGGTGGCACCGGGTCCAGAACAAGAGTCGGCTCTCGGGCGCGCGTATGCCGACGCGGGGGACAGGACCAAAGCGACCGAGGTGCTCGACCGCCTGCGCGAGCAAATGCGCGACACGTTCGTTTCCGCTGCATTCCTGGCGACGGTGCACGTCGGGCTGGGCCAGATCGACGAAGCCTTCGCGGCGCTGGAGGAAGCCGCGGCGCAACACTCCTACTATGCCGGATGGTGGAAACTCGATCCCGAGCTCGACCCGCTGCGCGCCGACCCGCGCTTCACGGCGCTGCTGAAGAAGGTGGGGCTCGACAAGTGAGTTGTCGGAAAAGATCGGTTGTCGAGTTGTTGCGCTGTTAGGGTGTTAGGGGTTGCGGTGAGGGTCGATGGTTGAGCGCGTAGATACCGACGTCTGTGTCGTCGGGGCTGGGTACGCCGGGCTCACGGCCGCGCGGCGCCTGACGCAAGCCGGCAAGTCGGTCGTCGTCCTCGAAGCACGCGGCCGAGTCGGCGGTCGCATCTGGACCCACCATCTTCCTGACGGCTCGCCGATCGATCGCGGCGGTGCGTGGCTGGCGAACCGCCACGAAGCGGCCCGCGGCCTGGCGAATGAGGTCGGTGTGTCGACCTACAAGACGTACGTCGCCGGCGACCATCTCCTCATTGGTGACGGACGAACACGGCGGTACCACGGCTTGATCCCGAAGATCAGCGTGGGCGCCGTCCTCTCGATCATCCTCGTGCAGGCTAAACTCGATCGCATGGCCAAGCGCCTGCCGATCGAGGCACCGTGGACGGCCAAGCGCGCCGAGGAGTGGGACTCACGCTCGATCGCGTGGTTCCTCGAGCGGTCGGGAATCCGCACGACGATCGCGCGCGATCTGTTCGAGTCGGCCGTGCGCGGGCTGTTCTGTGGCGACCTGACCAAGGTGTCGTTCCTCAACCTCTTATTCCTCATCCGTTCGGCCGGGAGCATCAACACGCTATTCTCGATCGCTGGCGGCTACCAGGAGAACCTTGTCGAGGGCGGCGCCGGGTCGATCGCACGGCGTGTGGCAGAAGAACTTGGCGATGCCGTCCGCCTGAACACGCCGGTTCGCGCGATTGCTCAGCGCGACGATCACGTCATCGTCCAAAGCGCCGCGCTTACGGTGTCGGCTCGACACGTCGTCGTCGCCGTGCCGCCCGCGCTAGCGCTGGAGATCGCCTTCGATCCCGTTCTGCCGGACGACCGGCTTTCGTTGTACCGTCACTCGACCGCGGGTCCGGAGACCAAGACGCTGTTGGTCTACGACGAGCCCTTCTGGCGCGCGGCTGGTTTCAGTGGGCAGTCCGCCGAGCCGGGGTCAGCGGCCGAGGTCACGATCGATGCGACACCCGCTGCAGGCACGCCGGGGGTCATCGCATCCTTCACGTTCGGACCCGTAGCCGAACGGGCCGACGCGCTCGACGCGAGCGAACGCCGCCGGTTGGTGCTCCACACAATGGCCGAACGGTTCGGCCCCCGCGCGGCCTCGCCATCCGAGTTCATCGAGACGGCCTGGTGGCATGAGGAGTGGACGCGCGGCTGCTCGATGGCGCACTGGTCGCCGGGAATCCTCACGCGGTACGGGTCACTGCTGCGCGAGCCGTTCGGACGTGTCCATTGGGCGGGAACCGAGACTGCGACGCTCTCGTACGGCGGGATCGACGGAGCCATCCGCTCCGGCGAGCGCGCCTCCGGCGAGATCCTGGCCCGGTCGTAGACGCCGTGCAGGGCGATTCCCTTTGGTTCAGGGCTGGCACGTCGCGCACCCAATCCGCGCGCTGAGGGCCGATCTCCTTCGCCACCTCACCTGTGGGGTCGTGCCAACGCGACCGACTGGTGTTCCGCGCTTCGTAGTGCGTCACCTTGAAGCGGAAGCGTGCGTGGCCTCCTGGAAGCGGGCCTGCGCGATGCCGAGGCCATGTACCGAGCCATGGGCGCCCCCGATCCGGCCGACCGTCTGGTGCAGGAGATCACGTTGATCCTCATCAAGGCCTCCGCCTCCGTGGCCCTTCGGGGTACGGTGGCTGTGGCAAACAACTCACCCCACGAAGGAGGAGACCTCGATGAGATTCTACACCACGCAACATCAGTACTACTGTGGAATCGATCTGCATGC